>CANQCJ010000051.1 GCA_947589205.1 uncultured Ruminococcus sp.
TAGCCGAATCCATATCGCTTTTTGAAGCGTCATAGTCTCCGTCGGGACCGAAGGTGGCGTTTACGCCGCCCTGTATATCTATGCCCCACCTTATCTCGCTGACGCTCTTGATAACTGTATTCTCTATATCGCCGTACTTATAATGGACTCCGAATAATGTCAAGTACGCGAACGCAAAAATCAGCACAAATACTATAAAAAACGTAGGTTTCTTTGCACGCCGCACTTTATTGCCCCCTAATCAAAATCTTTAAATACTTTAAGTTTAAAAAACCATCACTTTATTATTATATAACTTTTGACCCTGCTTGTCAATAGCATTTTTAAAATTTTTATTTATTTTACAATTTTGCGCCGTTATTTACCCGTCCGCTTTTACGGTATACTCTCCCTTTGGCGCAAGATAAACGCCGTCCACGGCTTTTCCGTCAAGCCTTTTGAGCGGATAAAACCCGCCGTTTTCGCTTTTTATCCCGCCGTTTTCTATTCTCGCGCAAAGCTTACCGTCAGCCGAATATATTTTCGCGTTTTCAGCGCTCGAGGCTATCACCGATACGTCCACGGGCGTTCCGCGTTCCCTCCAGACATTCCATATATCGGAAAAATCAAAGAACGTGAGGTCGCTGAAAAGCTCGTATCCGCAGCCCGTGTATTTTCCGTTTTTCTTGTAAAGCGTTATGTATGCGCCGCTGTCCTTAGGATAATTGCAGTCGTAAACGTATATCCGCTCTTCCTTGGAGCTTATTTTCTTCCACTTATACGCGACCACCGCGTGACCGAGATAGTCGCTCATAAGCGCGACCACTACCGGCTGACCCTTGCCCTGAGCGCACTTTTTTACGTTTTTTACAAGCAAAGACAAATTATTCAGGTTATCGTAATATTTCTCCTGAATAAGCGGACTGTACTGCGCTACCTGCAGGCATTCTATAAACGTCCTTACGTCCATATCCGCTGCCGCGGAATAATCCTCGAGCGTCAGATCCTTTATGAAATATTCCTTTTTATTGAACGACTGAACCTTCTGTCTGCCGGTGTTCAAAAACGCCGAAGCCGCCGACATTCCGAAGCAGTTGCCCTCCCAGCCGTCCTTTCCTATCTCGTCATAGACAAAATCGGCGTATTCGCTGCCGAACATTTCTTCGTAGGTCGAATAGGGGATAAGAAAATCCTTTTTGTAGCCGAAATCCTTATAGCTGTTGGAAAAGGAAAACCGCAGTGTGGAAAAGGACGGCTTGGCGTAATGCGCATAGAACGTTCTGTCCTTAACGTCTTTTAAAACGGTATCGTAGCTTATCCGCGTGCCGCCGCTTTTCTTTGTGTACCAGCCCTTAAAGGTGTACCCGCTTTTTCGCGCTGCCGGAAGCGCGCCGACCCTGCTCCCGTCAGTGTAAGACTTCGTGCGGCTCGTCGCCGTTCCCCCGCAGGGGTCAAAGCTGAGCGTTACCCTTTTGAGCGTCCAGCCGGCGGTGAAAAACATCGTGCGCTTGTTCGGGCATATCGTCCCGCTCGTTACAAGCTCGCCGAGCTCGTCATACCAGCCTAAAAAATCATAGCCCTCCCGCGTTGGCGCTGCAAGCTCGCCTAACGGCTGACCGGGGACGGCTTTGACGCTCTCTATATTCGTTTCCCCCGTGGGGAATATTCCTCCCGCAGGGTCTAAAAAGATCTCGCACTCGCTTATCTGCTCTTCAAAAGCCGCCGTTACGTAAGGCGTCTGCGCCGATGAAGGACCGCCCGCCGCGGCGAATGTCAAGGCTGCCGTTACCGCCGTCAGCGCGGACAGAAAGCGTTTAAAAAGCATTGACGATACCCCCTTTTTACAATAATTATAGCACGTTTGCTCCGGCTTGTCAAGAGTAAATCTTTTTACCAATTCCATGATTGTTTTTTAATTATACTTTAATTGCTAATTGACTTTTCAACGTCATTATGATACAATTATATATATTTATTATATGAGGAGGTATACTATGAATAAGACAAGAACCCTTGCCGCCAAAGCGGCGGCATTGGCTATGGCTCTTGCGCTTTCGCTTACGCCGCTTCAAACGGCAGTGTGGGCGGCGGATACGGGCGGCGGACAGTCTAACGAGCTTGTGCAGACTGTCGCAGAACCGACCGAACCGGATTTTGACAATGGCAAGGGCACGGAGCAAAGTCCTTTCGAGATCGGTTCTTTGCAGGAGCTTATCAAGCTTCGCGACCACGTTTTGAAAAAAGACCAATACAAAACCGAAAACGGTGAAGCTGCAAAATATGCAGATGCTCACTACAGGCTTACCGCCGACATCGCGTTTGAAGATTCCGCGCTTACTGACGGAAAATACTGGAACGGTATCGGAAGAAGCTCGAGCGGTATCGGCACGTCGGTGGCGTTCGCGGGAACGTTCGACGGAGACGGACACAAGATAACCGGCTTTACGAGCAGCGCAAGCGGCGGAAGAATATACAGTCTCGGTCTTTTCGGCACGAACACCGGTATTATCAAAAATGTTATTATCGAAAACGGCTCCGTCATCGGTCCGTGGACGGGCGCATTGCTTTGCGACACCAACTACGGCACTATCGAAAACTGCTATGTAAGCGGCAAATGCACCGCTTCGTTTTATGCCGCAGGAATCGCCGCTATGAACTCGGGCGGTATTATCAAGGGCTGTTTCAGCTCTGTCAGCGTTTCTGCCGCATACGCCGCACCGATCTGCCCTTCGTCTATGGATATGACCGTCAAGGACAACGACGGCAATACCACGACAACAAGAGAGGAGCAGATCGAAAACTGCTGTTATACGCTTCAAAGCGGCAGCAAGGATACGATATACGGCGCTCACGATGCCGACAACACTAAGCTGACCGAGGACGAGGTCAAAAACGGCAAGGCGGCTTGGCTGTTAAGCGGCGGCGAAAAGGATTCTCCCTGGGTGCAGAATTTGCCCGGCGAGACCGTTCCTACGCTAAACACAAAGGACAGCGCGAACCACGTTTACCGCGTTGAATTTTTAGTCGGCGAAAATCAAGCTGCGGAGGTTTTCTGCAATTCGGGCGACACGATAGAAGCTCCCAAGATAGCTCCCGACAGCTCCGGCATGGTGACCACCGGCGAATGGTATAACGGCGAGACTCTGTTTGATTTTGCAAAGGACACCGTGACCAAGGATCTTACGCTTACAAGCGAAAGCAAGCCGTCGGAGCATACCGTAACGCTTTATCTTAATAAGGGCAGGCTAAAGCCCGAGGACGCGGCGAATTGGACGGACAACAAGAAAGCGTTCACCTCGGCGGACGAGGATTTCAAGCTTCCCACGCCTATCCCGGAGGACGGCTTTGAGTTTATCGGCTGGACAAGCAAGGACGACGACAGCATTACCGGTACTCCGGTCAAGGACGTCACCGTTAATAAGGGTACGACAAGGGATCTTGAATATCACGCGCAGTACCAGAACAACAACCACCCGACCGTTGAGATAATAGTAGACGGCGTTGAGCACGCCGACTGGACGGAGCTGATAGATTCGCCCGCTTTCGACATTTATCTAAACAAACCGGTAAACGTCACGATAGAAAAGCTGACAAACTACGAGGGTCATAACAATTCTCAGGTGACGGGCATTTCCTACTATCTGTCAAGCAAGCCGCTCGATGAAGCCGAAAAGGACGGATTTACTATTTCTCCTGATTCCGGGAACGTGATAATTTACGTCAAGGTGCTCGATTCCGCCGGACACACCCACTATGTAAGCTCCTCCGGACTGGTATTCGACATTGACACCCCGGATATCGTCGGAGTTACGGAGGGCGGTACTTACTGCGTAAGCGCGGACTTGACCGTCACCGACGCTAATTTTGACAAGCTGACGCTTGACGGAGAAGAACAAGCGTTTCTCAAAAAAGACGGCAATAATTACTCCTATTCCGTCGGCGCGGGAGAGCATACCGTAGTTGTCTCCGACAAAGCGGGAAACTCCCGCACGGTGAGCTTTACGGTAAGCAAAGAGCATATAAGAAGCATAACCATCTCGGAGGTAATTATCCAGCCGTCCTGTGAAACTACCGGCATTACCGAAATGCACACCGTCTGCTACCTGGGCTGCGGCAAGAACATAAAGACCGAAAGGATAGTTACCGAGGCTAAGGGTCACAGCTGGGGCGATTGGGAGACCGTTGACGCGCCTAATTGCAGCGACTCCGGACTTCAAAGACACGTCTGCAAGGTCTGCAAGGCTGTAGAGCTGAACGAAATTTCCCCGAACGCCAACCACGATTGGGAAGAAACTTACACCATAGTAAGACAGCCCACCTGCGAGTACGAGGGTCAAAGGTACAAAAAGTGCAAAAATTGCGATGCGGTCACCGATTCGGAGACCATTCCGCCGTTACAGCATGATCTGCTCCCCGCCGAAAGGTATGATGATAAAGCCCCGACCTGTACCGAGGACGGCTCTTATCTGCTGACCTCACGGTGTAAGAACTGCCGCAAGATCGTTCACACGGAGATCGAAGCTATCCCGTCTAACGGTCATAAGTGGACGGAATGGAAAGTGGTCGAGGAACAGAGCGACTGCTCCGACAGCGGTATGCTCGAACGTCACTGCGAGGTCTGCGGCGAAAAGGAGACCAATGACATCAAGCCCACCGAGCACGATTGGGACAGCGTTTATACGTTAGACAAGGCTCCGACCTGCACCGAAGAGGGCAGTGAATCTATCCACTGCAAAAAGTGCGGCGCGGTCAAGGACGCCAAAGCCGTTGAGCCTGTAGGTCATAAATTCGGCGAATGGTACGATGTGAAAAGCTCCTCCTGCACCACTAACGGCTATAAGGAAAGAAAGTGTACCGTCTGCGGCTATGATGAAACGCAGAATCTCGACCTTTCCGAACACGAATGGAACGAAAAACCGACAGTTGACAAGGAACCGACCTGTACGACCGACGGCGAACAGTCCGTTCACTGCAAAAACTGCGATGCGGTCAAGGAAAGTCAGACTATCCCGGCTAAGGGTCATACCTTCGGCGAATGGGAGGATCTCAAAAAAGCCGACTGCGTGACCGAGGGCGCACAAAAGCGCACCTGCACGGTCTGCGAAGCCGTTGAGGAAAGAAACGTCGATATAGACAACGCTAACCACACCTGGGGCGATGTACAGATCGACAAGGAAGCCACCTGCACCGAAGAGGGCAGCAGCTCCAGACACTGCACGAAGTGCGGCGCGGAAAAGGACGTCACCGTTATCCCGTCTAAGGGTCACTCCTTCGGCGAATGGGAGGATCTCAAAAAAGCCGACTGCGTGACCGAGGGCGCACAAAAGCGCACCTGCACGGTCTGCGAAGCCGTTGAGGAAAGAAACGTCGATATAGACAACGCTAACCACACCTGGGGCGATATACAGATCGACAAGGAGGCCACCTGCACCGAGGAGGGCAGCAGCTCCAGACACTGCACTAAGTGCGGCGCGGAAAAGGACGTCACCATTATCCCGTCTAAGGGTCATACCTGGAAAACCTCCGTAGACGAGGGCGACTGCACGACGCCCAAAACTACTACCGTCTACTGCGAGGTATGCAAAACGGTAAGGGAAACGACCACCGAAGCCGCTCCGGGTCATAAATTCGGCGACTGGACAACAACAAGACCCGCGACCTGCACGGAAAAGGGCGTTCAGACAAGAAGCTGCTCTGTCTGCAATGAGACCGAAACTCGCGATATCCCCGCAAACGGTCACAGCTACGGCGAATGGACAACAACGAAAGCCGCGACCTGCACGACAGACGGCACGGAGACGAGGACCTGCACGGTTTGCGGCAAAACCGAAACAAGAACGATCTCAGCGACGGGACATTCTTTAGCGGAGTACACCGCCGTTTCTCCGACCTGCACGCAGACAGGTCTGTCGTACACCTACTGCACCGTATGCGGCGAGACCATCTCGACCAAGACTATCCCCGCTAAGGGACACAGCTTGACCGCATGGCAGACGCTTTATCCGTCCACCTGTCAAAGCATGGGCGCGCAGTCAAGACACTGCACGGTATGCGGATATTCCGAGACCTCGGGCATAGCTCCGACGGCTCACGACTGGCAGACCGACTTCACAATAGACAAAGCCGCCGACTGCACAACGGACGGCAGCAGATCTATCCACTGCAAAAACTGCGATGCGTCAAAGGACAGCGAGGTCATTCCCGCACTCGGTCATGACTACAAGTCAACGGTAGTAGCTCCGACCGAAACGGCGGGCGGTTATACCGAATATGTATGCTCGCGCTGCGGCGACAGCTACAAGAGCGACTACACCGACCCGACAGCTCCCGAAAAGCCCGTTGAAGCAGAAAAAGTAAGCATGACAAAGTACACCTCCGTGACGGACGCCGTACGCATAAACTGGAACGCGGTCGAGGGCGCGGACGGCTACAGAGTTTACCGCTATGACGAAGCAAGCGATAAATGGATAACCGTTAAAACGCTCGGCAAGGGCGATGTAACGACCTACAGAAACAGCGGTCTCGAGGCAGGCAGGGTATACATCTACAAGGTAAAGGCGTTCGTAAGAAACGCCGACGGCGAACCGATCTGGGGCAAGGCGAGCGAGGAATTTGTCACCGCGGCCGACCCCGAAAGGGTGACCTTCACCGCCCCGTCAAGCAGCAGAGACGCCGTAAGGCTCAACTGGCTGCCCGTTGCCTGCTCGGGCTATAAGGTACAGCAGTACAACAGCGGCACAGGAAAATATGAGACCGTCAAGCTCGTAAGCGGAAATAAGACTACCGTCAGAATTTCCGGACTTGAAAGCGGCAAGACCTACCGCTTCCGCATTCAGGCGTTCACGCGCGGCGGAGATCAAAAGGCATTTTCAAAGTGGTCTGACAGCATAAAGATCGCCACGAGAAAATAAAAAAAAGCTTTTAGAAAAAGCATAACAAAAAGACAGATACTTCATTTCGAGGTATCTGTCTTATTTTTGTTTGTATCAAGCTTTATTACATGAGCTTGGCAAGTCTCTCGGCGATAGCGTTTAAAAACTCCTCGGTGTTTGCCTTCTGCTTGTTCGGCAGGTTAGAGAGCAGATAAAGATCTCCCGTCATAACGCCGTCCTCAACGGTCTGTATCGTCGCTTTTTCAAGCTTGTCCGCGTAAGAAACAAGCTCAGGCAGCTCGTCAAGCTCGCCGCGCTTTCTGAACGCGCCGCTCCATGCGAAAATAGTCGCTATCGGGTTGGTTGAGGTCTCCTCGCCTTTAAGGTACTTGTAATAGTGCCGCTGGACAGTGCCGTGAGCGGCTTCGTATTCGTAAATGCCGTCGGGGGAAACGAGCACGCTGGTCATCATCGACAGCGAACCGTAAGCGGTCGCCACCATATCGCTCATAACGTCGCCGTCATAGTTCTTGCAAGCCCAGATGTAACCGCCCTGCGAACGGATAACGCGCGCTACCGCGTCGTCTATCAGCGTGTAGAAATATTCGATACCGGCTTCGTCAAATTTTTCCTTGTACTCTTTTTCAAATATCTCCGCGAAAATATCCTTGAAATGGTGGTCGTATTTTTTGGAGATAGTGTCCTTAGTCGCAAACCAAACGTCCTGCTTGGTATCGAGCGCGTAATTGAAGCAGGCTCTCGCAAAGGAGGTTATAGAGTCGTCGCGGTTGTGCAGACCCTGGATAATTCCCGCCCCCTCGGTAAATTCGTGTATCGTTTCCTTTGTGACAGTACCGTCGGGCGCGGTGCAGACAAGCTCGGTCTTTGAGCCTGCGGGCACTTGCATTTCAACGTTTTTGTAAACATCGCCGTAAGCGTGACGCGCTATCGTGATAGGCTTTGTCCACGTCGGAATGTACGGAGTGATACCCTTAACAAGTATCGGCGCGCGGAAAACCGTGCCGTCGAGCATTGCGCGGATAGTGCCGTTGGGGGATTTCCACATTTCCTTTAAATTGTATTCAGGCATTCTCGCGGCGTTCGGCGTAATGGTCGCGCACTTTACCGCAACGCCGTATTTTTTAGCGGCGTTCGCCGAATCGATCGTTACTTGGTCGTCCGTCTCGTTTCTGTGGACAAGCCCGAGGTCGTAGTATTCGCTTTTAAGCTCAACATACGGCAGGATAAGAATATCCTTTATCTTCTGCCAGATGATCCTCGTCATCTCGTCTCCGTCCATCTCAACGAGCGGAGTTTTCATTTGAATTTTTTCCATTTTTTATACCCTCCGATTATTTCAAAGCTTCTCTCGTATAATCGAGCAGACCGCCCGCAAGGATTATATCCTTTGTCCTGCCGGTAAGCTCGCATAGAACGGGTATCTCGACACCCTTGGTCTTGTTCACAAGAGTAAGCTCCGTCTTGTCGTTTATCACGCTTTCTCTTACATTTTCAACAGCTATATCATCGCCCTGCGAGATCCTGTCATAGTCGGCTTCGTTTACAAACGTCAGCGGCAAAATTCCCGCGTTTATCAGATTAGCGCGGTGTATTCTCGCAAAGCTCTTTACCAGTACGGCTTTTACGCCCAAATACAGCGGCGCGAGGGCGGCGTGCTCTCTCGAAGAGCCTTGACCGTAGTTTGCTCCGCCGACGATTATCGACCTGCCGAGGTTTTTGGCTCTGCGCGGGAAGTCCTCATCGCATACCGTGAAGCAATGCTGCGAGATAGCGGGGATATTTGAACGCAGAGGCAGTATCTTCGCGCCCGCGGGCATGATGTGGTCGGTCGTGATGTTGTCGCCGACCTTGAGCGAGACCGCGCATTCTATGCTCTCATCGAGCGGAGAGGTCTCCGGGAAGGGCTTTATGTTCGGACCTCTGAGCACCTCGACGCTGTCCATTTCCTCCTCGCTTGCGGGCGGCACTATCATGTTGTCGTTTACCTCAAATTTCTCGGGAAGCTTAAATTCAGGCATTTCGCCCAAATATTCTCTCGGGTCGGTCAGATAGCCGGTCAGCGCGGAGACTGCCGCCATTTCGGGGGAAACGAGATAGATCTGTCCGTCCTTAGTGCCCGAGCGTCCCTCGAAGTTGCGGTTGAACGTTCTGAGCGAAACTCCGCCGCTGTTGGGCGACTGACCCATGCCTATACACGGTCCGCAAGCCGATTCAAGTATTCTCGCGCCTGCGTCTATCATATCGCTCAGCGCGCCGTTTTTGGCTATCATGTTGAGCACCTGCTTTGAACCGGGGGCGATAGCAAGCGACACGCTCGGGTCTACCGTCTTGCCCTTTAAGATGTAGGCCACCTTCATCATATCTACAAATGAAGAGTTCGTACATGAGCCTATGCAGACCTGATCTATTTTTAATTTTCCTATTTCTTCTACAGTTTTAACGTTGTCGGGTGAATGAGGACAAGCCGCCTGCGGCACAAGCTCGGAGAGGTCTATCTTTATTACCTCGTCATACTCCGCGTCAGCGTCCGCGCTTAACGGCTGATAGTCGTTTTCTCTGCCCTGCGCCTTTAAAAATTCGCGGGTAGTCTCGTCGGACGGGAAAATAGAGGTGGTCGCGCCCAGCTCCGCGCCCATGTTGGTAATGGTCGCTCTCTCGGGAACGGAAAGCGTTTTAACGCCCTCTCCGCAGTATTCGATGACCTTTCCGACGCCGCCCTTAACGCTCATAATGCGCAGCACCTGTAAAATAACGTCCTTTGCCGATACCCAAGGGCTGAGCCTTCCGCTTAATTCGACCTTTACGACCTTAGGGCAGGTGATGTAATACGCGCCGCCGCCCATTGCGACCGCAACGTCCTGACCGCCCGCGCCTATCGCTATCATGCCGATACCGCCGCCGGTGGGGGTGTGAGAATCCGAACCGATAAGCGTTTTTCCCGGAATGCCGAAGCGTTCAAGCTGTACCTGATGGCAGATGCCGTTTCCGGGGCGGGAAAAATATATGCCGTGCTTTTTGGCGACAGAGCCGATAAAGCGGTGGTCGTCAGCGTTTTCAAAGCCCGACTGAAGCGTGTTGTGGTCTATGTACGCTACACTTCTCTCGGTCCTTACGCGCGGAATGCCGATAGCCTCAAATTCAAGATAAGCCATCGTTCCGGTAGCGTCCTGCGTGAGCGTCTGGTCTATGCGAATGCCTATTTCCTCACCCTTGACATACTCGCCGTCAACAAGATGCGCCCTTAAAATTTTTTCCGTTAAAGTCATACCCATTTTTCAAAAACAGTCCTTTCAAAGAGATCTAACCTTATTATACACCAATGCAAGCCTTTTGTCAAGCTCCAAAAATGAATTTTCTTTGCTTGATTCCTGCAAAATTTATGTTCAAAGCCTTAAAATCATAAGATTTTTGAATATTTTTAAGCTAACTCTATTCATTTTTCGCCCGATAATCGGCGATAAGCGAAATAAATTTCTCCCCGTACCTGTCCGCCTTCATTCTTCCGACGCCGTTTACCTCCAAAAATTCCTCCGCCGTGACAGGCTTTTTTGCGCACATATCGTGAAGCGTGCTGTCGGAAAAAATAATATAAGACGGCACTCCCGCGAGCTGTGCAAGCCTTGTGCGCTGCTGCCGAAGCAGCTCAAACAGAAGCTCGTCCTCCTGTCCATAGCTTTTTTCCGTGCGCGCACCTCCCGCCGTCTCGGTCTTCGGCGAAACGGACGACTTAAACACCATCGAAAATTTTTCGCCGTCAAACAGTATACCGCGCGCCCTGCCCGTAAGGCTGAGCGTCTGAAAGTCTCCGCGCTTTATGTA
This sequence comes from uncultured Ruminococcus sp., assembly GCA_947589205.1. Classification (GTDB taxonomy): domain Bacteria; phylum Bacillota; class Clostridia; order Oscillospirales; family Ruminococcaceae; genus YE71. The sequence goes on from CANQCJ010000051.1 coordinate 10,692, forward strand.
ACCGCGCCGCACAAGCTCCTCAACTATCGCGCGGAGCTTCAGCGCGTTCGTGTCCCTCATTATCCCGAAGGTCGAGAGCTTATCCAGCCCGCTGTCGGCGAGGCGTTTTTTCTGCGAACCCCGCAGGATATCCACAACGCTCTGCGCGCCCAGTCTCATGTGCCTTTGCGAAATGCGGTAGACGCAGGAAAGGATCTTCTGCGCCTCGACGGTCACGTCCTCCTCCGAAAAGCCCGCCGCGCAGTTAGAGCATTTATTGCAGCGCTGCGGCGCGGCTTCGCCGAAATAGTGCAGTATAAATTCCCGCAGGCAGGAGCCCGCCGTGCAGTAGCGCGTCATATCCGACAGCCGCCGCAGGCTTCGGCGTTTCAACGCTTCCGCCTGCTCGCCGGTAAGCTCTGCCGTTTCGTTGGAATTTTCAATAAGAAACTGATTCAAGCGTATATCCTGCCGCGAAAAAAGCAGGGTGCAGACCGCCTCCGAGCCGTCTCTGCCCGCCCTGCCCGCTTCCTGATAGTAGCTTTCAAGATCCTTGGGCATATTAAAATGTATGACGAACGAAACGTTGGATTTATCTATCCCCATTCCGAAAGCGTTGGTCGCCGCCATGACCCTTATCCTGTCATAAATAAAATCGTCCTGATTTTTCCTGCGCTCCTCCTCGCTCAGTCCCGCATGATAGCGCGTACAGGCAATTCCGCTTTGGTTGAGCGTTTCGCAGACAAGCTCGACGTTTTTTCTTGTCGCGCAGTAAATTATCCCGCTTTGTCCCTCGGCGTCCCTGACGAGCCTGACCGTTTCGGCGAGCTTGTCGGACGGTTCTTTTACGCTGAAATATAGATTTTTCCTGTCGAATCCTGTCGTAATGCAAAACGGCTCTTGAAGCCCCAGCATTTTTACGATATCGTCCCTGACGGCTTTTGTCGCGGTCGCCGTGAACGCCGCCATTGTCGGACGATAGCCGAGACTGTCGGCAAAGGCCTTTATTTCCAAGTATGACGGACGAAAATCCTGTCCCCACTGCGAAACGCAGTGCGCCTCGTCGACGGCTATCATGCTTATTTTCACGCTGTGGGCAAATTCGATAAACGTCGGAGCGTTCAGCCGTTCGGGGGCGACGTAGATGAGCTTGTAGGCTCCCGCCCGTGCGCGCTCGAGCGCGGTATTGTACTGCGCTAAGGTAAGCGAGCTGTTTATGTAAGCCGCGCTTATGCCGCTCTGGATAAGCGAATTTACCTGGTCCTTCATCAGCGAGATGAGCGGCGAAATAACC
>CANQCJ010000052.1 GCA_947589205.1 uncultured Ruminococcus sp.
AGGGATAGTATATCGCGCCGTGGCTTCCGTGAAAGATAGAAAAGAACACCGCGTTTACCGACAGGTATTCCGCGACCGCGTAAAAAAGCATTATGAAAAACACCTGTAATTTAACGATGAGCGACCCTCGCACCAGCATGATATACGCCGCGAGCATCAATATCATAGCTCCCAGCATGAAGGAATTTGATATAACGCTGTACTGCGGAAATTTTTCCATGTCTCTGAAGCTGACCGCCGCCGAAAATGCCGCGGCGATTATTATTGCAGTAACGCTTATACAGGCAAGTATGTTTCTTCGTCTGAAACGGTAATCCTCCTTCGGAAACGGCATAAAGATCATTACAGCGCAGGGAAGCAGCTGTATCAAAAAGCCCAGAAAATTATATATAAAGATCGTCATTGATGCTTACCCTCGCTTTTTTGTCAGTTTTTGATTGGAAAGCCGATCGAAAACATAATCGTCATACGCCGCTCTTATAGCCGCCTTCTGTCTTACCGCCAGAGGCAGATGTATTTCGTTCTTCAAAATGCACACGTCCGTACCCATATTGACTATATGCGCCATATTTACGACTATCCCTCTGTTTATCCTTAAAAAATCCGCGTTCATCTTTTTTTCCAGTTCGTTAAGCGGCATCCATACCTTTAAGCGTCTGCCGTCTGTCAGCAGGACGTTTACCGCGTGATTTTCATTTTCAAGCAGCATTATCTGATCGAGAAAGACCGTATGCCGCTGAGAACCGATAGTAAGCACGATGCTTTCGCGGCGTTCACGGCGGGTCTCGAAAAATCTGTTGAACACCTCGACGACGCCCTCGGTCGTCACCGGCTTGATAAGATAGTGAAGCGCGTGAACGGAAAACGCCTCAACGGCGAAATCCCTGCTTACCGTAACAAACACTATACAGGTATCGGCGCAGATGGAATGCAGCTCTTTTGCTATGTCGATGCCGTTTTCATTCGGCATAAAAATGTCTAAAAATACCACGTCAAACGAAGGAGTTTTTCTTGCCGCTTCAAGCAGCGCGTTTCCGTCTTTGAATTTCTCTGCGTTTTTTTCAGAGTCCCAGCCGAGCAAAGCTCTTTCGGTCTGCTCCTGCTCCCTGAGATCGTCGTCGCATATCGCGATACGCATATCCATTCCTCCCAAGAATCGGTTTAAAATCTATTTTTTAGTGAATAATAAGTAAGGCAAAGCTTCTAACTATCGATTTAGAACACTACCCAATTAATTATACCACAAAATCAAAAAAATCTCAATAAAAAAATTTATGATTTTTAGGAAATTTAATCTGACTTTTAGGCAATTAGAGTCTGAGCTTACAGAGATCAATTTTTTGTTGACAAAGGAAAATATTTGTGATATAATTTATAATGTCAGAAATTTTGATACGAAAGGAAGTCTTATTAAAAATGGTACCTTACAAAACATACCTGAGCGAATCGGAAATGCCGACGCAGTGGTACAATATGCGTGCGGATATGAAAAACAAGCCCGCGCCGCTGCTCAACCCCGGTACGCTTCAGCCGATGACCGCGCAGGAGCTTTCCGGCGTTTTCTGCGAGGAGCTTGTAAAGCAGGAGCTTGACAACGATACGCCGTATATTGATATCCCGAAGGAGATATGCGATTTTTACAGAATGTACCGTCCGTCCCCGCTGGTGCGCGCCTACTGCCTTGAAAAGGCTCTCGGAACTCCCGCAAGGATCTACTATAAATTTGAGGGAAACAACACCTCCGGCAGCCACAAGCTCAACAGCGCGATAGCGCAGGCGTATTACGCCAAAAAGCAGGGACTTAAAGGCGTTACCACCGAGACCGGAGCGGGTCAGTGGGGTACTGCGCTTTCGATGGCGTGCGCTTATCTCGGTCTTGACTGCAAGGTCTATATGGTAAAGGTTTCCTATGAGCAGAAGCCGTTCCGCCGCGAGGTAATGAGGACCTACGGCGCGTCCGTTACGCCTTCTCCGTCCGAGACCACCAACGTCGGCAGAAAAATACTTGCCGAGCACCCCGGCACGACCGGAAGCTTAGGCTGCGCCATTTCCGAAGCGGTTGAAGCCGCGACCTCGACAGAGGGCTACAGATACGTTCTCGGCTCGGTGCTCAATCAGGTAGTGCTCCACCAGTCGATAATCGGACTTGAATCGAAGCTCGCGTTTGACAAGATCGGCGAAAAGCCGGATATTATCATCGGCTGCGCCGGCGGCGGATCTAATCTCGGCGGACTTATCGCGCCGTTCATGGGTCAAAAGCTGCGCGGAGAAGCCGACTACAAAATAATCGCCGTAGAACCCGCCTCCTGCCCGAGCTTTACGCGCGGAAAATTCGCATATGATTTCTGCGACACGGGAATGGTTTGTCCTCTCGCTAAGATGTACACTCTCGGCAGCGGATTTATCCCCTCTGCCAATCACGCGGGCGGATTGAGATACCACGGCATGAGCTCCATTCTTTCCCAGCTTTATCATGACGGACTTATGGAAGCGACCTCTGTCGAGCAGACGAGCGTATTTGAAGCGGCGACGCAGTTCGCGCGCGTCGAGGGCATACTTCCCGCGCCGGAAAGCAGCCACGCTATCAAGGTCGCGATAGACGAAGCGTTAAAGTGCAAGGAGACAGGCGAGGAAAAGACGATATTCTTCGGTCTGACCGGAACGGGTTATTTCGATATGGTAGCTTATCAGAAATTCAACGACGGCGAAATGAGCGATTATATCCCGACGGACGACGATCTCGCAGTCGGACTTTCAAAGCTCCCCAAGGTCGAATAATATTTTTTCGGAAAAATTTTTCGGGTAAACAAGAGGTGAGGATCTATGGCTAAGGTTTGCCGTTCCTGCGGCAAGGAATACAAAGGAGAATACTGCGAACACTGCGGCTACGGCGACCCGAACCTGAAAACCAAAGCCGCCGAAAAATACAAAAAAAGCACCACGCCGGTGCGCTTCATGACGCCCGAACAGCGTGCGGAATATTACGCGCAGCAGAAAAAGGACTACCGCGAACGAGCAGAGGGCAAAAAAAAGCGCGATCCCAAGCAGGTGCGTCTGCTCATCGCGGTATCCGTCGGCGTGCTGGCGCTTATTTTCGGAACGCTTTTCGGCTCGGGTGTACTCGGCTTCAACGAAAAAGCCGATGATGTTGTACACAAATACCTGACCGCCATTAACGAGCGCGATTTTGACGCTTACGCCTCATGCTTTCCCAAGGAAATGAAAAGGGACATCGAGCAGGACCTTGCCGCGACCGAGCTGAGCGAGGAAGAGTACATGGAGGAATTCAACTCGGTCTTTGCCGAGGAATACGGCGATGATTTCAAGATCGAGTACAAGATCCTGCGCGATGAAACGCTTGAAGGCTTCAGCCTTGACGTCTACCGCGAAAGCTACGGCGTCACCCCCAACGTTTCCGAAGCTTGTCTTGTCATAACCGATGTGACGTTCAACGGCTCTGCCGGCAAAGAGACCTACCGCATGGATTTTTATCTCGGCAAGGTAGGCAGGCACTGGAGGGTCTTTAATTTGCAGTACGAAGCGGGCATTGTGACCCCCGACATGGAGATCGAATCTGACAGCTCCGCCGAACAGGGCGAGGCTTGAAATAAAAAATTCATAAATCATTTAATTTTTATACTTTAAATCCGCTTCTTAATATGGTATAATAATTAAGCATTCATCTGATGGGCGCATTGCTAAGGTTTTCCCCCTCTCTTGCGCTCATCTCCCATCGCGGAGTGGAGCAGTTGGTAGCTCGTCGGGCTCATAACCCGAAGGTCGTTGGTTCAAGTCCAGCCTCCGCAACCATTGAAAAAACCGTGTATTCATTTGTTTGAGTACACGGTTTTTTGTTTTTGGGGAATTTGTCTGAGCTTCTCGGCTTATTCGGACAGCGTTTTCTGCTCGGGTTAATATTTCTCTGTGCGTTTCATCTTCTTTTTCTTTTGTCAGAAAACCGACCCTTTCGGGTATAATAGATAGAGAATTATCCGGAGGTGAAAACGCATGGAAAGGATCATTACAGAAAAAACGATTAAAGATTTTCGGGCGCACCTTAAAAGCGGGGAAAAAAGCCGGAACACCGTTGAGAAATATCTGCGTGATGTTCGGGCATTTGCCGCTGTGCAGAACGGCGAGACGGTGACGAAGGAAGCCGTGATCGCTTACAAACAGCGTTTGATCGAGAGCGGTTACGCCATTCGCAGCGTCAATTCCGTGTTGGCAAGCCTGAACAGCCTGTTTTCGTTTTTGGGCTGGCAGGACTGCGGGGTGAAAGCCTTGAGGGTGCAGCGGCAGGTCTTTTGTTCGGAAGAAAAAGAGCTGACCAAAGCCGAGTACAAACGCCTTTGCCGGGCGGCGCAGAGCAGACACAGCGAACGGTTGTACCTTATATTGCAGACTATCTGTGGCACGGGTATACGGGTGAGCGAGCTGTCGTTTATCACGGCCGAAGCCGTTAAAAGCGGCGAAGCGGTCGTGTCGCTAAAGGGAAAGACGCGGACGGTCTTTCTCGTTAAGCCGCTGCAAAAAAAGATCCGCCGCAGCAAAAAAGATTTGCCGCCGCAAAAAAAGATTTGCGGCAACAAAAAAACCGCCCGAAACGGCGGCTGCAACATAAACAGTATTATGTTGTAAACGTATGAGAGCTAAACACTCGCTAACGCTTTACATATACAAATTATAGCACATATCCTTTCGTTTTTCAATAGTTTTCCGAAGAAAATTATGAATTTTTTGTAAATTGTTATAAAAAAGCGCAGCACAAAAAGCCTTTTCAAAGTATAAAAAATGAAAAGGCTTGGTTCTCTTCGCTCATTTTTATATTTCTGCCGTACCCCGTTCGGTCGGCAGCTTTTTTATTGTTCGGTATTTACAACATAATACTGTTTATGTCGCAATTTGCGGCGAAGCGGGGAAGAAAGAAAGGGAGCTGTCCGCATGGGAACGGAACGTATAACGAACGAAACAAATACCGGTTCGCAGCGCGGCACGCCTTCCCAAAGGCGAAAGCGGCGTTTTTTTACTGTGTTTAACTTCATAGGGATAATTCTCTGTATACTGTTTCTGCCCGGCTTTTTGATCTCAACAACGCTGCTGGTCAGCTCGTTTATGCACCCGGATATCCCGCCGAGCTGCTTTGGCTTTACGCCGCTGATGGTGGAGACCGGCAGTATGGCGCCTTTGTTCGACGAGGACGATCCGGTGCTGATAAAAAACACTCCCGACGGCGCGGACTACTATCCCGGCGACGTTATCTGCTTTCACAGCGGCGATGTTTATGTTACCCACCGCATAAACGAGATCGCTAAGGACGAGAACGGAAACGCCGTTTACACCACCAAGGGCGACGCAAACAATACTCCCGACAGAGAGACGGTGCGCGCGGAACAAATACTCGGCGTTTACAAAATACGTTTTGCCGGAATGGGCAAGGCGCTTTTATTTATTCAGACGCCTGTCGGCATGATAGTCTGCGTAATGCTGCCTATCTTTATTGTGATACTGCTTTTTACCGTTCCGCCCCGTATCGAACAGCGCAAAAAACGCAAGAAAAAACAGACCGTCCGCCGCGTTCCGCAGGAGCTTGCCGAAAAAGCGTCTCGAACGGCGGGCGAAATTAAATTCGGTCACTGACTAAGCCGCTCAAACGGCTTGGGAAACGACATATATTAAAACAAAAAATACTTAGGAGGTTTAGACAAATGAACAAGACAAAGAAAAACGGCTTTCTCAAAGCCGCCTGCCTGATGCTGTCCGTCACGATGCTCGCCACCTGCGTCGTTTCGGGTACTATGGCGAAGTATACGACTTCCAGCCCCGATATTTCCGCTAAAGCAAAGATTGCAAAGTGGAGTATTAAGGTTGGTGATGAAGAACTCAAATCATTGACGGAGACAGACCTTGACTTCACGATCCTCGATACGAAAGGCGAAAGCCCTTATACGGAAGAACACGTTAAAGATAAATTGATTGCTCCCGGCACTTGGGGTTATGCTAAAGTCGAAATCAAAAATGAAAGTGAAGTGGTCGCTGATATTTCCGCTACTTTTACAAAGGATTCTACTGGTGGTCTGCCCGAAGGAATGACGGTCGTTCCGCTTGCCGAAGAGCCGAAATCTCCCGATGATGTCACAGGAGAAACACTGACTGTTTCTACAAGGAACGTTGAGGCTGAAACAGGCACTGCCAGTATCTTTGTAGCCTTTAAGTGGGAATTTGGTGATTCGGAACACAATGAAACCGACACGGAAAAGGGAGAGGCTGCGATTTCAGATCCAAACCTCACTCTTGGCACTCTGAAAATCACCGCAGATCAGGTCGACTAATAATCCAAACCGTAAAAAAAGACAGTCTTAGAAGTGGCGCTAAGGCTGTCTTATGCGGCTGTTAAACCTTTAACGGTGCAGAACCTTGCAGATTTTCCGCTGAAATATGAGATAGATTTCAAGGAGGAAAACAGTGACGGCGTTCCGATGGAATTTCGGTTAAAGAACAGCGGCGGCTATCTCACGGACGGTTGGACGAAAGCCGCAAAGCTTGCCGACGTCAGGGAGGAATTGTCAAACAATTCAAAAACGGCATACACGCTTGAATGGCGTTGGAATTATAACGGCAATGATAAGCTTGACACGGCGGTGGGCGGCGGCGAAGCCCCGTATGTTCTGAAAATAAGCTATACCGCCGAACAGAACGGCGAAGCGGTCAGCGCGCAAAGGTCTGATAATCGCTCTGCGCAGACTGATGAGCGGTCTCCGAATACCGGCGGCAGCAGTCCTCTGCCGTTTTGTATCTCGCTGATATTCTGCTTCGGCATGACGATGCTTTTGATGCTGCTTTTGCAGCGCGAAAACGATGATGAGGAAGATGAAGAAGAAACAGAAGAAGCAGAGGAAGCATGACCTGCCGCGGCGTTTAGCGGCGGGCGTGTTGACGGCGCTGTTATTTCTGATAGGCAGTCTGTTCGGGTACACGATGATAGCGAAAGCTTCGGGAGATCCCATGCCCGCGGTGTTCGGCTGGGGCAGCGCCGTGGTGCTTTCGGGCAGTATGGAGCCGAAGCTTCCGGTGGGCGCGCTGCTTGTCATTCACCGTGAGAAAAGCTACGAAATAGGCGATATAGTCACCTATGAGGACGAGAACGGCAGCATTGTCACTCATCGGCTTACGGCTCTCGAAAACGGAGAAGCCGTGACAAAGGGCGACGCGAACAACATAGAGGACGCTCCTTTTCCCGCGTCGAAAATTTGCGGAAAAGTACGGGCTGTGCTGCCCGGCGTCGGCGGCGGTATACTTTGGTTAAAAACGCCGTCGGGGATCTGCGCGGTATTGCTGTTAAGCGGACTTCCGGTAATTATTCCCGGTCATTTCATAAGAAAGGTGGGCGAAAAATTTGAAAACGAATAAAACTAAAAAAATACTCCGCTTAGGAGTTTCCTGCCTTTCCCTGCTGATGATAAGTGCCCTGTTAATGGTCGGCGGCTCGTTCTCCAAGCACACCTCGACGGGGGAGATCACGGGTATACCTTCCCTGACGGTGGCGGGGCTTAAGGAGGAGGATATTGATGTAACACTGGAGGATCCCGGTACTGAATATGGTGATAATATGGCTATCCTTTGCACTGTCAAGATAACCAATAAAAGCGAAGTGCCTGTAACCTGTAGTCTGGATTTTTGGGCACATGTTAGTGAGGTTGGCGGTTTGGATACCGGTACACTTGCGAATATGAAGGTTTTGCTGGATATTAATGGAGAGCTGCTGTCGGATTCGTATTATGATGTAGATGATTTTTCAGGCAATTTAACTGTAGGCAGTAATATCCACGTTTCTACTAATCCGGTGGAGGACATTGATGAAGCGATCTATGTGAAAGCTGCTGACGATGAAGATACCCTGGGCGAGGCGATCTGTGCGATAGTTTTTGATCTTAGTGACTGTGGATCGGCAGCTACGGCTGATACACTGAGTATTTCTCCGGGTGATCATGAAGAGGAGCATACGAATGCCGTCACTCTCACGGTAAAACAGGCAGCAAAGGAGCCGGCATATTAATGAAAAACGATAATAAAACACACGGCAAAAAATTTTATATACTGCTTACGGCATTACTTATCCTTGCGGCTGTTTCAGCTGTCGGTACGACCTTCGGAAGATACGATCTGGGAACGATCTCGTTTCCTGATGCAAATTGGGTAGAACCTATTGTGATAGACTTTAGGGATCTTGGCCCCGCCGTCGGAGAAGACCCAGGGATAGTCGAAGAAACGCCGACAACGGTCTATCAGGTGCAGCCCGGTGACACGCTTCCCGATATTGCGGAAAAATTCCACACCACGGTTGAAGCGCTCATTGCCTACAATAAAATAGAAGACCCCGACAGCATACAAGCCGGCACGATCCTGCGTATCCCTCCGTCAGATCACGTTATCCCCGAGACGGATACGGTGGAAACGACCTCCACCGAGTCGGCGGAGGTCGCAGTGAACGGCGGCACGGAGTGAGCAATTGGCAGCGAAATAATCGAGATATCTATTTAAAAATTTTCGTTGGATCGGATATGAATGTTTATATTTAGCTCATACAAATGAAAATTTGTGTGGGCTTTTTTGTTTTTGGCAGGGCGCAGGCAGCAAATGATGTCAGCGTGCAATTTTTTAGAGGGTTAAGAGGTATGCTGTTAAATTGCTAAAAACGAATGCTTGAAATTGTTCAGGCATACACTTACAGATCACGAGAAGCAAAACGGTCATTAGATCGTGGGGGAAGTTTTGAAAACAATGTAACAGGAATCGAATTCAACCGCCGGAATAGTTTATTGCGCTTTCAATTTTCGAGAAAAATTCCTTTCTTATTTTCTCTTCGATCGCGATATGCTCTGAATATGTTCCGAACAATGCACAGTATTCGTTTGCGGAAAAGTGCATATTTTATATCCGTAAAGCCGTATTTTACTGCAATTTTTGCGATTCTTTCATCCTGCTCAATGGTATATTACGTTCGAGTTTTTGATTTTCTGTTATGAAAAAATTCGCCGTAAACAAAACCGCAGGCTATGTTCTGCGGCTTAACAAAACATTTGTCCGATACGGTATTCTATTTCAGCAGCAGAACAGTCAGAATATGCTTTTCAAAATGTGATTTGACCAATATTTATGCAGTTTTTTCCTATAATTGCCTATATATAATGATCTGATTTTGAATGACCCTCTATGTAGTTATTCAACAGCTTTTTACTTTCGAAATATTTAAGTACAACGGCTTCCCATATTCAAGTTGAATTTTTTTGGTCAGAAGCCCGGTTTTATGTATGATGCAGATGAAGGGATTTGCCCCACACGACCTTGCGGTTAGCGCCGCCTGCCGACAGCGCAGCGACAGTAGAAGTATTTTTGGCAGATTTTTGCCTTTTCGCCCGGACTTTTATATCATAATAACATATTTAAAGCGAAAACGCACTCCAAAAAAAACTTCAATGCGCCATTCACTATTTGTGAGTCTGCGATTTTATTTTTGTATAAAAGCCTTTGATTTTACATACATTTAACTCACCTATGGTTTCAGGCTTTACACAAAGAATAATATACTTAAACTGTCGGATAAAAAAGGGAGTAAGGAACACGGCAATTCTGACAAAAGACGTTTCCTATTTTGACAAAGTAAACAACGATGAAAAAATTACGCTTATCGCGCCTGATGGAATGCTTCTTGCGGAAGATGCGGAGAACATTTACAGCATAGATCGTCAGCTTTGCCAAGCTGCGGGAGCCGGGCTTCAAAAAATGCTCTTGCCTGTTCGGGCGGAAAATTTTCGTTCGACATATGCCCGACCAAAAAATCCGTCAGTTCCTCGATGCTTTTGTAAACAAATTTTCCGTCAGTGCAGCACCACTTGCAGTAATCCTCGTTAAGATAGCCGTCAGGTTCACGGCTTATTTGTCCGTCATCGTCAAGCGGCATTCCGCAGCATTGACAAATAAGTTTTCTGGGAGAACCGAGAAGCGTGTTGACCGAAACGTCAAAAAATTTTGAAAGCAGCTTTAGTGTGTCGGTGTTCGGGATCGTATCGCCGTTCTCCCACCTGCTGACTGCCTGCCGAGTGACGAAAATTTTTTCGGCAAGCTCCTCCTGCGACAGAGCGGCTTTGGTTCGCAGACCGCGTATTACATCTTTTGTTACGCTCATTATTATCACCTCAAAATTATTATAACACATAACAAAGCGCGGTGCAAGCAACCCGCTGCTGTATTCTATTTCTCCGTCGGCTTTGATAATTCCCCGATATCCGCCGAGGCGGTGATCCCGATAAGCACCGTTGACCGACAGATCGGCACAATGGTGCATGAAGCTATGGAGCTTTTAGTAATGCAGATGAGCGAACGCAAAAAACGCCGTCCCGAGCCTTTGAATGCACCGGTACACAGGACAGTAACAGCGGTACTCGTAAAGCGCGGGACGACGGATAAAAGCTGAAATGAAATACAAGCGGCGAAGATAAATATACAGCAATGAGCTTGTTCAGAACAAGCTTGTTCTGCGCTGCTGCTTGTTTTCACGCTTTTCTCTGATCTTGTTAGATAATTTTATCAATAAGCCGATAAAAGGAAGCAGATACAGACCGCAGCCCATAATTGCCGCTAAGCAATAAAATCCTGCAAAATCCCGGACGCAGACTGTTTTATCGGGATCGTCGGGATCATACCAGAGAGTGATCTGTTTACCTATTTTAATTGATTTTCCCTTTCCGTAATTTGAAGTACGTTCGTATACCTTATCATTTACGGTGTATTGCAAATGTACGACCGTACCGCTGTAATACCGTTCTATATCGGTGACGGTACCGGGTATTTTTTCATAGGTCACAAAACGGAAAACCGAATAGATCGAAACAATGAGAGACAATATGAAAATTATCTGAGCTGCAATGAAAGGAAAATTTTTCTTCATAATAAAGACCCGCCTGTATGATTTCTTTATTGGTATTATACACGACCTTATATAAAAAGTCAATATCATAAATGAAAAATTTTTCATCGAATTGCTGTCAAGCAGTTTAAAATGATTTTAAAAATTTTAAAGAAAATAGACACGAATAGATCACGGCTTTTTTTACAGCAGTCTAAAATGCAAATATCAAAAAAACGCCGCACAAGGATCGGGTCTGCGTCCTTGTGCGGTATTGACTTAATTCAGCTTTACAAAAACAGCCGAGCCTGCATTGATAATACATTTATTTTTATGAAGCTCCGCACCCTTTCCAAAGCTGTAGATCACTTCTCCGAGATCGCCGTTCACTTCGATCTCAGACAAATCATTCCTCGGATTTATTGCGGCAAATATCGTTTCATTATCAAAGCTTCTTATGTATGCAAGCGGTTTTCCCGCCGCCCCGTTAGATATAAATCCTATCCTTCCAAGGCTTTGCAGAGGTTTATTTTCTTTTCTTATAGAAATAAGCTTCTTTATTTCGTTAAGTAAAGAATTTTTATCATCAAGCTGTTTTTGTACGGTCGGACGATCCGGATCGGGATCTATCGGGATATATAATTTATCTGCCGAAGCCGTCGAAAAACCTGCATTTGCACTGTCGTTCCACTGCATCGGCGAACGCGAGCCTGTTCTGCCGTAGCCGCCTTCAACGGAGGTCAGCCCCTCTACATAGTTCATGCCTATTTCATCGCCATAATAAATATACGGTGCGCCCGGCATTGAAAGCAAAAAAGCAAATGCAAGCTTTTTATTGTCGCCGCGTATATGCC
>CANQCJ010000053.1 GCA_947589205.1 uncultured Ruminococcus sp.
CGCTCCCGCGCAGGAAAACAATGTGCCGGTCGTTACAAACCCCGCGCCGACAACGACAACGACTGCAGCGTCGAGACCCGATAACACAACTACGACAACGGTAACGACCGTACCAAGAAATACAACGACTGACACGACTACCACGCCGAGAAGAACGTCCGTTACAACGGCTTCAACTCCCGATGAAGCAGCGACATCTTCAACTTCGACAACCACCACTACTACGACCACAACCACCACCACCACAACTACGGCAGCTGCTTCTGAAACGAGCGCACCTGCTTCTGCGACCACGACAACGACTGCCCCGAGAGTGACGACAACACCGAGAGTAACATCTCCGACTGTGACCACAACAACGACTGCGGCGACAACGGCTGAGCCGGAGCCGGAGACTGTTGATGTTGTTTTCAGGGACAGCGAGGGAAATGTTGTACATCAGGGAACAGCAGAGGTCGGCGGAACGTTGAGCGATCTTCCTGCACCGCCGGAAATTAAAGGATATACCGCAGAATGGTATCTTAACGGCGAGCCGTTCGACCCCGATACGGTTTTCACCGAGGATGCCGAATTAACGGCTGTCTATACTATCAAAAAATTCACGGTAGATCTTGTTACCGATGAAGCAGATATCGTAATAGATCCCGCGCAGATCGTCGTTGAATACGGCGCATACCTGTTGGATATTTTGCCCGACGCTGCTGAAAAGCCCGGCTACTCGTTCGAGTGGCAGGTCGATGGCGGAGCTATAGAAAAAGGCTTTACAGTAACAAAGGATCTGGTCGTTAAAGCGGTTTACAGCAGAAACAACTATACGGTGACATATTCGACCGAAGAAACGGGCGTTGCAATGCCTGTGAATAATACCGTACCGTTTGAAACGATAATAGATCTGCCCGCAGTGCCCACAAAGACCGGCTACACCGGACACTGGGAGTTTAACGGAAAGGAAGTTTCCGGACAATTTACAGTTACCGAAGATGTTACTATAATGGCGGTTTACGAGATAAATAGCTATACGGTAACGTATAAGTCGGAAGATGAAACTATTAAAATGCCCGATGCAGATACTGCCGATTACAACACTAAAATAACTCTGCCCGCAGTACCCACAAAAACCGGTTACACCGGACACTGGGAGCTTGACGGCGAGGAAGTTTCGGGACAATTTACAGTTACCGAAGACGTCACGATAATGGCGGTATACAAGATAAACAGCTATACGGTAACGTATAAGTCGGAAGATGAAACTATTAAAATGCCCGATGCAGATACTGCCGATTACAATACGGAGATAACTCTGCCCGCAGTACCCACAAAGACCGGCTACACCGGACACTGGGAGTTTAACGGCGAGGAAGTTTCAGGACAATTCACAGTTACCGAAGATGTTACCATCATGGCGGTATACAAGATAAATACCTACACCGTGAAATATTCGACAAAAGACCCCGACGTCAAGAATATGCCCGATGCAGATACTGCTGATTACAATACGGAGATAACTCTGCCCGCAGTACCCACAAAGACCGGCTACACCGGACACTGGGAGTTTAACGGCGAGGAAGTTTCCGGACAATTTACAGTTACCGAAGATGTTACTATAATGGCGGTTTACGAGATAAACAGCTATGAAATAAGATACAAAGCAGTCGGCTATGATGCAAAAATGCCCGAAACTGCAAATGCGGAATACGGCACGCCTATTTCAACGCTGCTTAAAGATATTCCCACTCCGAACGGCTACGACCGCACAATAACGGTAAACTGCAAGACATACACCGAAAATATGACCGTTGAAGACATTACCGAAATAGTTGTTGAATACTCGATACAGATATTCAATGTAGAATATAATCCCAACGAAATGGTCGGAGCTATGCCCGATATTAAAACGGCAGAGTACGGAACACTTGTTTCGGAGCTTGTCAAGTACTTTGAGCCTAAAAACGGCTACGGCCTCGAAATAACCGTCAACGGCGAGCCTTACAACGAAAACATGACTGTCACAGAGGACGTCACGATAACCGTTACCTACACTCCGCAGACCTATGACGTACAATTTGAATACAAGGTCAACGATTATTATGAAGAATCTGTCACGGTCAAGGACGAATGGGTGACCGGAGACTTCCCGTCAGCCGCCGGATTTGAATACGGCGCAAAAATTTCCGACCTCCTCAATGACGACACGGATAGACCCGAAATTCTCGGCTGCACGTTCTCACACTGGCTCTATAACGGAGAACAGATAGACGAAGCCGCGACTGTAGATATCCCCGAGGGTGAAAATATCACGGTAACAGCCGTCTATGAAAAGTCCGGATTTGTTGTGACTTATCATTATAAGGACGAAACGACCAAGTCTGTCGCGTATGCGCTTGAACCTGATGATTACCCGGAATACGCGGATTCTTCTGTAAGATTTACTCCCGAATCAAACACTACCGGAATTTGGATATACACGAATGATAACGGTACGGATTGCTTCTACGATGAAAATTCACTTCAATATAGTGATGAGAAATGCGTTTCAAAAGATATGGATCTGTATGAGGGAATCTTCTTAAAAGTGCCTTATGTTAATGCATCATTTGGTGACAAAGTTTCTTTAGATTCAGTATAGATTCGATTTATTTTGCGGAGAACTTAAACACAGAAAATATAACTCTGGATACGCTGCCAAACGATAGTAGTATCACCTTAGTGCCGGTTTATTATAGAATAAACATAAATCTCAATGGTAAGAGTAAAACAGTTAATTTCTGTCTTACAGGCGGTGCTAACAGATATGATACTGAGTTATTCAAAATACTTTATCAAGAATTAGGAGAACCGCCTGCCGGATATTATTGGAAATTAACTTCAAATGTTGACGATACGGTCGAGTGGTTTGAAAATTTAAATAACGGTACACCATATATCAGTAGTTTTACCGGAAACATAGAATATTATTGCGACTGGACACTAACATCAGAAAAAGCCTATAAGGTCACATTTGATATGGAAATTCCGGAAGGCAAAGACAGCGATTATAATATACAATATGTACCTGTTGGCGGAACGCTCGGAGACGATATTAGACCTATTACCTATGGTACGGTATGGATAACAGGCGATAAAAATAACGGCTTTACGGAGGTAAACGCCGATACGCCTATCACCCAAGATATGGAGCTTTACACCGGTATAAGAATAAATCTTATTGGCGCGGAAAATGGAGAATACGGAAAGTCAAACGGTACGATATATGTAAGAACTGACACCTCATCGTTTAGCTATAAGAGCATTTTGCCTTTAATTACCGACCTTGCGCAGAACGGACAAACAGGCTACACTGCTTCTCCCGTAATGCCGGGTGGAAATGATCTGACACAATCGTATTTTGGCGAAGAAACTGTATCGTTTGACGATCAGGATATTGACATTTACGAATACGACAAAGAAATAAGCTACAGACATATGCAAGATAACGAGCCTACGACGATAAAGATCAATACCAATATCGACTCGGATCCGCTTAATTGGATTCCCGCGCCGTCAGAGGGCTATGAATGGGTAAGTCAAGGCAGCAATTACGAGTATCGTTATGAATATGAGGAACAACCTGTTTCAAACGATTCCGAAACCCAATCTAACGAAAACTCCGCCCCGACCGAAGAAGAGCTTCTTTCGCCTGACGAAACGGAGAACGCCGGCGACGGCTCTTCGGAGGATCCCGAGGGTCTGCCCGACGCCGATGCTCCGGAGGACGTTCTGAACACTGCGGAAGAGCCGACCGAGCAGCAGCCGGCAGACGAGCCGAAAGAGGACACGGAGGAAGAACCTGCGGATAATACGGAGGAAGCTCCCGCAGACACGCCCGAACAGCCGAAAACCGATACTTCGGAAAACGAAGAGCAGGAGGAGCAGGAGGCTGCGCCGGAGGAAGCCGCGGATATTCCGCGCGAGGAAAACGACGAATAAGCTGCGTTATGCAAAAAACAAAAATATCCCCGTTCATTTTGTTGAGCGGGGATATTATATTAAAATGAATGAAGGTCATAAAAAATGAAAGAGCAAACAAAAAAGAAAAACGAGGTCAAGGTGTATTTTCACGGTCTGCTGGATATGCGAAGCAATATGTTGAGCTATGACGAGCTTCACGAGATGATGGAGGAAAACACGGTCATACACGGCGCAAATATGTGGATACTCATGATGGCTATTCTGATAGCGTCGATAGGACTTAACGTAAATTCCACGGCGGTAATAATAGGCGCTATGCTAATTTCGCCGCTTATGAGCGGAATACTTACAATGGGCTATTCGCTTGCGATAAGAGATCTGCCGATGCTGAAGCACGCGGCTTCGCGCTTTGGGATACAGGTGCTTATAAGCCTTGTGACCTCTTCGATATACTTTTTTCTTTCGCCGCTCAACGACCCGACAACGGAAATGATAGCGAGGACAAGTCCTACGTTGTGGGACGTTCTTATCGCGCTGTTCGGCGGTATCGCGGGAGGGATAGGCAACACCCGCCAAAGGACGAGCAATGTTGTACCGGGTGTTGCGATAGCGACCGCGCTGATGCCGCCGCTTTGTACGGCAGGCTACGGCTTAGCGACCATGCAGTTTGATTTTTTCTTCGGCGCGTTTTATCTTTTTACGATAAACACTCTTTTCATAGCCCTCTCGGCGTTTATTGTAACGAAGCTGTTAGGCGTGCCGTGTATCGTCGAGCTTGACGGGAAAAAGGAAAAGCGTATAAGGCATATTTTTTCCTTTGTGATTGTAATAACGGTCATTCCGAGTATTTTGTTCGCAACGCTGACCGTTTATAATTCGGTGCTGGAAAAAAATATTTCCGATTATCTTGATAAGGAATTTGTCTTTTCAGACACTCAGCTTGTGCAAAGCAAGACGGATAAATCAAAAAAAGAAATTTCCGTTTCACTGGTAGGTATGCAGATCTCCGACCAAGAGATAGCCGACCTTGAAAGCCGCTTAGAGGAATACGATCTTGCGGGCTATAAGCTCAAGGTCACGCAGAACAAGAGCATTCAGGGCGAGGACAGCGACAAGGTGACTATCGCCGTGCAGGAAAGCACGATACAGGAGCTTCAGCAGCAGTTAGACGAGCAGGAGCAGACGATAGGGGAGCTTAACGGAGAGCTGGAAAACAGGATAGACTGCACGGAGCTTGCTTCAAAAGCAAGCGAGATCTTCCCGAAGCTTACAGACTGCAAATGCGGCGTATTGGTAAATTCCGACACATATCAAAGTCTATACTTCACCGCCGAAGCCGAGACCGCGCTTACTTCGGAGGAGGAGCAAGCGTTAAAAAACTGGCTGTCGGCGGAAAGCGGGATAGGTGAGGTAGTGTCAGAGATAGAAAATAAAAAATCTACGGCGGCGGAGAGGAACGGTCTGAGGTGACGGTTTTTTACCGTTCATACCCAAATCTACTGCCGTTCATACCATAACCCGACAAAAATAAAAAAATTGTGCTATAATAAAAATATAAATAAAGCCTTGCGTTTTCTGCAAAAAGCTTGACAGATCTTTGGAAAATATAGTATAATAAAAATAGAAAATAAATAGAAAAAGGCTTGTACAAAATATATAAATTTAATATATCAAATTTATATAAGTATACGAAATTCTGATTTTTTTGAAAAAAGCTTACACAAAAACGCATTTTTTGCTTTTATATATTTTTTGCTTTTATATATTATAGAGGGGTCTTTCGGGGAGGTGATAAAAAACGCAGATCTCTCAAAAAGTTTTTTAAAAAAAAGGAGGACGACAAAAAATGAACATCTATCTATTCAGAAAATACTGGAGCAAACACAAGGGCAGGCTGTTTTCGCTGATATTATCTATCGTACTGCTTACGGCTTCGGCGGTTTTTTCGGTGCTTAACGAAAGAACGGAGCTTAGGCGGGGTATTCACGAGGGGTACGAGCTTAACGGAAATTATGATCTTGTTATCCACGATCCGAGTTAAGAGCTTGCCAATGAAATAATGCAGTATGGTATTGACCATGTCGGTATTATTTCAGCCTTTGCCAAAACAGACGTGGGACAGTCACAATACACGCTGGGCAGCTATGAAAATTCGGACGCGATGATAACTGCTCCACTTCGCATGGTAAAAGGACATCTTCCGGAAAAAAGCGGAGAAATAGCTATGCCGGAATTTATGATGCAAAGGTTATTCGGCGATGCAGATGTTGGCGATACGGTATCACTAAAGATAACCGATCTTGACGGCAATTCAGAAAATGTTGATTATGTTTTGTCGGGCATTATCAATAACAGGCTTACAAGAGATGATATGGAATATCGCTGTTATCCCGATCTGTCTGTTGAAGATTGGCCTCTTGAACGCCCTACGCCGTCAATATATGTTTTTAAAGATGATACGGCAGGATATAAAAAATATTATAATTATTTTACCTGCATGGATGAAAGAGTCTATTTTGACGAGGCAAAGAGCAAAGAGCTGTCGGAATTTTATGACGTGATAGGCAGCAAAGCTACGGCGGAAAATACATGGAAAACGAGCGGCAGCAGAAAATGGGCATATTCGTTCTCGTCCGATATGAAAAACAGCGATGTCTTAAAGCCGGAAATGACCGACAATATGAAGATAATAAATTTAATAACACTTCTCATTCTTGTTACCGCGACTATCTCGATGTTCTCCGGAGTTATGTCGATAATGCCTCAAAGGATAGAAAGTCTTAGGACATTAAGGACTATCGGTATGACAAAGCGAAAGCTTTTGTCAATGTTTCTGACAGAGTTTTTTACATTCTGGCTTATGGGAAATGCCCTCGGCATACTTTTGGGCTGCGGAGTACATGAGCTTGTTATCGCTTTTCAAAAGCTGCTCGGAATAGCCGCGTACAGAGGATATACCGCCGAATATGCCGTTAATGAGAGTACATGCTCGCCTTTTATAATGCCGCTGCTCCTGTCGCTTGTGATCGCGCTCGTTTCGCTTATTATCCCTATAAAATGTATTATTACAATGAAATTTTACAAAACTCCGAGCGCAAAAAAACTCAAAAGAAATGTAAAGGATCTTCGCGGAGCGTTCTCAAAGATAACATCAAATCGGCTCATATCCGTTATAACTGCCGCAGCTATGATAGTGGCAGTATTCTCGACAGCCTTCGCATATTGCTATTACACGAGTTCGGGCAAGGGCAAAACATATCTTGCCCTCGGCATGAAGAACGTTTCGGAACAGTATTACAAGGTCGATGATATAGACCTGAAGGAAAATAATTTTGACTGCGCCGTCACTGCTTCTATCCCCGGTGCCACCTTTGCAGGCACTCTTTCGGTCTATGACGAGGACAACGGAGTTACCTCCGCTCAATTAAGCTCACTGGAGGAGCAAGCGGAGACGATAGCATGGGGAAATTATCCGCCTGATGTAGTCTGCTATAAAGCGGACGAACAATTCCCTTCAATGCTCAATGACAAGAAGGGTGTACCCTATACGGGAGAAGAACATTATGACGAGCTTGACGCTTACAATTTTTTCGGTATAAACCTTGTTTTGCTGAATGAAAATGCAATGGAACTTTGCGGAGCAAATAAGGACGATATAGTCATGGTGAGCAAAAATTATAATTTCCCGTATAAGACGGGTGATGAAGTGCCGCTTTATACATCTCTGTGCGATAATTTCGGCAAAGTCAGAATAGACACCATGAAGCTGTTCAGCGCAAAGATAACCAAGCAGGTGAGCGTTAATGATCTGGACGAAAACAGCATTATAACAAATGCTTTCAGAAGCGATTACTGCATTGCCATGACCGCCGAAAAAGCGGAGGCTTTAGGCTTTTATCACCCGAATTACAGCAGCGTATTTATGCGCTTTGGCGGAAAAATGAGCGATAAGCAGATAAGAAAAGCTGTCGCCGAAAATGTCAAAAACACGCAGATATTTACTATAGGTCAGTTAAAGCATAACGCGTTCCTCAATACCATTTCTTCAAACGCAAATGTCGTGGTACTTTTTATCCTGCTGTTTGTGCTTTGTATTATCAGCGTTTGGAATCTGCTGCAAATGAACATAAGAAACAATATGGATAAATTTATCACCATGCACTCGATAGGACTGTCGTTTGATAAAATAAAGAAAATGTTTGTCGGCAAAATGATAAGGATAACCGTTATCTCCCTTATCATAGGCGTGATAGTATCCTTTGCGGGTCAGGGCTTTATGAAAAGCCGATTTAACAAATATGACACTCTTTTCAGAGAGTATCAGGTGATGAAAGAAAATTATGATTTCCCGAGAATAATAACCGGACTTAATGAAAATCTTGAACCGGGCGATCAGTTCTATGAAATGACCAATGAAATGTTAGAGCTTGATAAAAAATATATGCTCAAAAAAGAAATGTGGGTACCCAACCTTATACCGCCGCTTGCTGCCGTCTGCTCGGTCATACTGTTAAGCACATGGCTGTTTTCGCTTTCGGCGGCTAAAAAGATAAAGAAAGAAAGGATGAACGAAATTGATAAGAGTGAATGAATTGTCTAAAACCTACGGTACGGGCGAGGCTGCCGTACAGGCATTGAAAGGTCTCTCGCTCAACATAGAGGACGGAGAGCTTACAGCGATAATCGGAGCATCGGGAAGCGGAAAATCCACACTGCTGCACATCTTAGGCGGACTTGATACCGATGTGAGCGGAAGCGTTTACTATGACGACACGGAAATAACCGCGCTCAACGATGCTGCGCTTGCCGATTTCAGGTTAAAAAACATAGGCTTTGTCTTTCAGTTTTTCGACCTTATACCTGAGCTTACCGCCGCAGAAAACATAACCCTGCCGCAGATGATGATGAAGAAAAAGCGGTCTATCCCCGATGAGCTTGCAGAGCGGCTGGGTATCGCCGACAGGCTGAAGCATTATCCCGATGAATTAAGCGGCGGTCAGCGGCAGAGGGTGGCTATCGCAAGGGCATTGATAAATTCGCCGTCCGTACTGCTTTGCGATGAGCCGACCGGAAATCTTGACAAGGCTTCCGGCAGGGAGGTCATGAAAATTTTAAAAGCCCTCAACGAGCAGGGAACAACGGTAATAATCGTCACACACGATAACGAGCTTGCTTCACAGTGCAATAGAGTTATTGAGATCTCTGACGGAGTGATAGTTTAAAATTTAACAAAAAAGCAGAAGAACCGTATAAAGACATCGGACTCCGATCGCCCTCGTTAAATACGGTTTTTCTGCTTTTATAATTATATCACGGGTTTGGGGAAATGTTAAGTAAAATTTTCGTGGAGAGGTTGAAATCGGTCGGGAATTATGTTATAATAAAGCATGGAGAAAAATAAACGTATTTTTTGCCGTATCTAAAAAAGCTTTTGAAAGGAGTTTGGTTTTAATGGCAATGAAAAAATTTTTAACTGTAACGGTCGCCTCGGCGTTGATGCTTTCAAGTACGATGCCGGCTTTCGCGGAGGAAAATTCTCCCGACAGCTCTGTTGTGACGGAAAACAACGACAGCGCGTCTGTACCCGAAAAGGTCGTATTTAAGGACAGCTATAGCAAAACGCTTAACGCTGTAAGGATCAAATGGAATGAAGTGTCCAACGCTTCCGGTTATCGCGTATATATGTTCGACAGTACCGCGAATAAATACAAGAGCATCAAGACGCTCTTTGGAAAAAACGTAACGGAATACAGAGTTTCGGGACTGTCGGCAGATACCGAATACAAATTCAAGGTCAAGGCTTTTGTAAAGGTCGGCGGCGAGACCTATTGGGGCGAAGCGAGCGATGCTATGACGGCGTCGACTAAAGCTCTGACCGATGTCGGCAGGGTCGCGGTGAATAAAGATTACAGCTCCTCGGCAAATGCCGTAAGGATAAACTGGAATAAGGTCTCCAATGCGTCCGGCTACAGGGTGTATATGTACGATACATCTAAAAAAGATTATGTTAAGGTAAAGACACTTTACGGAGCTGATGTGACGGAGTACAGAAGGTCGGGGCTGAAAGCGGGAACGAAGTATAAATTCAAGGTTAAAGCTTTTGTAAAAGCTGACGGCAAGACCTATTGGGGTACGGCTAGCAATGTGAAGAATGTTACCACAGCCCCCGAAAAGACCGCCATGTCGATATCCGATGTAACAACAAGCAGCATGAAATTATCTTGGGATTCTATAAAATGCAGCAAATACGTGATCCAGTCAAGATCCAATGGTTCTTGGAAGGATTATAAAGAGGTGTCCAACACCACAACCTCATACACTGTAAATAATTTATCTGACGATTCTTCATATACTTTCAGAATAAAGGCAATATCAAGAGATTCTGATAAATCAAAAACATGCTCCTCTTATTCCAATAGTGTAACGCAGAAAACAGATAAAAAACAGTCTTCAAGCAACCCTTCCCCTAGTAAATATAAGATAGTGTACAGCGAAGATGATATAGGAGATAATCATAGTTATTGGTATGGTTTAATTTATAGAATAGATGAAAATTCAATATATTCAACTTCTGTTTCAAGAATAGGTTTTGATGATAAATTTAGCCAAGAAGGATGTGAAGAAGCATCAAATTATGGATTAAATAATATTGAAATATTTGACAATGCGCCTTCTATTTTAGATAATCCTAATATTAAATATTTATATATTTACATTGGATTTTAAATAAGAATAAGCCGGGCAAAAACCCGACTTTTTTTATTTTATAAACGCAAAGCTTCCGTTTGATGAGATCGGGGTCGGGGGGTGAGGGAGGGGGCTGTGAAAAAATTTATACAATGTACTTGATATTGAGAAGATTTTGTGCTATAATTAGATAAATAGACTGTTTAAAAAAGGAGATCGGGCATATGGATATCGGCAATCCCAACATAATGGAAGGGCTTTATGTAAGCAAAAGCGTTATAGAAAGAACGGTGACGGACGCGGCGGAGCAGACTCCGGGCGTTGCCTGCGTCGCGCGCGGCGAAAAAAAGAGTATCTTCGGCGCAAAGAGCGGCATAACCATAATGCCGGAGGGAGACGTTATCTATCTTTCCGTGGCAATAAAGCTCAACGCCGACGCGCCTGCGATACCGACAGCGGAAAAGGTGCAGGCGGCGATAAAATCCGCCGTGCAGAACACGCTTGGTCTTACGGTGGCAAAGGCGGATATAATAATCGCGGACGCGGTCACGGGCGAGACAAGGGAATAAAAAAGGGGTGCATTTTGTGGCAAACAATTCGGGGTTCAAAACAAGAAAAAGAGAGCTGCGCGAGGGAGCTTTTATATTGTATTATGAAAGCCTGCTGCGAAGCGATGATATAGATTCGATCTATCAGGCAAATTCCGAAGCCGAGGATCTGGGCGTTGAGGTCACGGTGACTAAGGCCTCCTGCGAGCTTGCGAAAAAAGCCGCCGAAAAAAGCGCGGAGCTTGACGAGCTTATCGAAAAGTATTCGAGCAGACGCAGCGTTGAGAGAATATCTAAGGTAAACCTGGCGATACTTCATATCGCGCTTTATGAAGCGATATACGAAGAAAAAGTGCCGATAAACGTAGCGATAAGCGAAGCGGTGGAGCTTGCCGAGAAGTACGCTTTAAAGCCCGATGTGTCGTTTATAAACGGCGTACTCGGAACATACGCCCGTGCCGCGGACGAGACTGATGAGAGCGGCGAAAAAGCAGATGAATGAGCGTTTTGTCTTAGGGATAGACA
>CANQCJ010000054.1 GCA_947589205.1 uncultured Ruminococcus sp.
CCGTTTTCGAGAACGGTAAGTCTGTTATCGAGAGAGCTTATCTCGGTTTCGGCAGACTTCGCGCCGCTTTCAAGCGTGTTTACCCGCGCGCCGAGTGCAAGAGCGTTGGTATTGAGCGTTTTTACGGTATTTTCAAGCTCGCTTATGCTCGCATTGAGCGAAGAGATCTCCGTGCCGAAGGAATCTACCTCGCTTTCGAGCCTGCTGCCGGTCTCGCCGCAAGCGTCTATGCGCCCGCCGAGCTCGCTGAGCTTTTGCGTGCAGTCCTCGTTGAACTCGTCTATCTGCTTCATAAAGGCTTCCGTCTGTTCTCTGAAAGCCTTAAATTCGTTTGTGGAAGCAACCGCGCTGTCGCCGGTAAAGGCGCTTATTACAATAAGCTCAGCGGGAACGCAGGAGATCATGCTCCCGTCGTTTCCGTAAAGCATAAGATCAATACTTCCCTTTCCCGCGGCGGAAAGGCTCTGGTCGGTAAGCGGGAATACCGCGCCGGTCTCGGTGAGCACGCCGTCGTTTACCGTTATTTTTCCGTCGGGCTTTCTTACCCTTATCTCGCTGCGCGAAACTGCGCTCATATCAAAGGCATAGCCGCCGAAAAAGAAATCGGCTTGAATAAATCTGCTGTTGATGTCTCCCTGCTTGGCGTATACCCTCTCGGGCGCATGGCGGCAGGAAAGATCGGCGTTTATTTTTATCGTTCCTTTCAAATTTTCATCTCCTTATTTTTTTAAGAGAAACGCTGAGATCAAAGACCGCGCTGCTCTGCGGACTTTAAAAGGGGGTCAAACGCGTTCCTCGATTTTTATAATACAGGCAAAACACCGATATGTCAATTGTATGCGCGCCCAAAGATTTTTACCCCTAAAATAATGACGATAGCACGCCCGAACGCTTTTTTGTGCAAAAAAGCTCCCGAACGCCGTGTTTTCCGACGCCCGGGAGCTGAAACAGCTTTATTTTTTTAATTTTTTCGTTCGTTAAAATTACTCTAACCAGATAAAATTTTTATCCTCGTTGATAAAGTCGATGTTATAGACCATCAATACCCGCTCGATATTATTTTGCTGAATAATATCGCTGACACTTTCAAAGTGCAGATAGCGCAGGTCGACAACATATATCTCTGAAAACTGTTCGGTAAGCAGCGGTATCAGCGAATTTGCATAGCTGTCCTTCAACACGAGTATGCTTTTTCCGCTCTTGCTGCCGCTCGTTATTTTTATCTTGGCAAAATTCCCGCCGAAATATGAAGCGTACTTATCCTTTTTGTCAAAAAAGCTCTCGTCCATGCAGCCGTCGGCGGTCTTGCCCTCGTTTAAATATTCGACGGTGCAGCCGATATTTTTGTTTTCAAAGAAGCTGAACTCATCGGGCTTGACAAACGCCGCGGGAGCTTTTGAATAAAGCGTGCCGTAAAAATCTCCGACAGTATCGGGTATGAAATCGGCGGAGGTCGGCGAAAGTCCTTGTGAGATGAGCCAATTGTCGCAGACCGCTCTCGCGCCGGACGCCGTCCAGTGATGGTCGGTGCGGTAATACGCCTGAATGCCCTGCGCCTGAAGCGCGGTAAGCGTTTCATACGCGTCGAACAAATTTATTTTTGAGGAAAGCTGTGCGCGTATTTTTTCCGCAGCCTCCCGCTGGTCGTCGGTGCAGGCGAACGCAGGCAGCTTGTCTTTATTTACGCAAACGCTGTTTGGCGCAAGTATCAGGTCGGTCGGGACGTTTATTTTTTCGGCAAAATCGTTAAGATAGGAAACGTTTTTTAAAAGATTTGCTTCGTCCTCGGCAAACCGCTGGAGAAGATAGCCGTCTTTAGAAAAATACACGCCGTTTTGCAGCGTTTTTCCTGAAAAATAGTCGCAGGTCGTCCGAAAGCACATCATAGCGTCTTTTAAAAACACATGGTCGGACATATATTCCTCCACGTCCTCGTCAAGCTCGCCGGAGAGCAGCTTTTCGCTTGAAAGCTCCGGCTTTTTAGCAAGCGTGCGGTTTTCCATTTCCGAAAAATCCTTCGGCTGCTGCAAAAGGGTGCCGAGTGTGAAAAACGCCAAAAATACCGTAAACACCGCCGCCATAACAGCGCAGGCGGCTCTGCTGCGCTTAATATCCTCAAGCTTCATTTTTTATACGCCGCCTCCTTTTTAGAATCTGAAATACATAAACGGATTGAACGCGCCGGACGAGATGAAAGCGGTCGACGCGAACAGCAATACCGCGCAGGTCAGCGGTTCTATCACGAGCTGGTAAAGACCGCCGTATTTTTCGTTGAGCAGCTTTCCGAAGCGCGATAAGGTCGGCGCAGAACCGAAGGCGAGTATCACGAGCAGCGGCAGATACTGCATGAGCCAGAGCGTTGTCTGCGCGTTCCAGAGCGGCAGACCGCCGAGACCGAACATATTTTTAAAATTCTGCGCAAGCTGCGCGCTGTCCTCATAGGCGAATATTCCCCAGCCGATGACGATAAAAAACAGCGCATAGACGTGCGTTATAAACGCGGGCAGCTTGTCGAGATATTTTTTCAGCAGGAATTTTTCAACGATAAGCAGCACGCCGAAATAAACTCCCCACATAGCGAAGTTCCAGTTCGCCCCGTGCCAGAAGCCGGTGAGAAACCAGACGATCATTATATTTGCGCACTGCCGCAGCCTGCCTTTTCTGTTTCCGCCGAGCGGGATATAGACATAATCTCTGAACCATGACGAAAGCGACATATGCCATCTTCTCCAGAATTCGGTGACAGAGCGCGAGACGTACGGATAGTTGAAATTTTCCAGAAATTCAAAGCCTAACATTTTGCCCAAGCCTATAGCCATATCCGAATAGCCGCTGAAATCAAAGTAGATCTGAAAGGTAAACGCCGCCGCCGAAAGCCAAGCCGCGCCAACGCTCAGACTTGACGGGTCTGCCGACTGTATCTCCTGAAAAAGCGCGTAAATGCCGTTAGCGAGTATCGCTTTTTTGGCAAGCCCGACAGAGAACCGCTTTACGCCCGAGGCAAATTTCTCCAAGGTCGCAGTTCTTTTTGAAAGCTGCTCTTCAATATCCTGATATCTGACGATAGGTCCTGCGATAAGCTGCGGGAAAAGAGCCACATATGTTCCCAGGGTTATAAAATTCTTCTGCGGCTTCACCTCGCCGCGGTAAACGTCAATGACGTAGGAAAGCGACTGAAAGCTGTAAAAGGAAATGCCGATAGGCAGAGCAAGTCCGGGGAGCTTTAGGCTGAGAGAAAACAGAGAATTTGCGTTTAGAACAAAAAAGTCGGAGTATTTAAAGTAAAGCAGCAGGGCGATGTTCCAGACGACGGCGGCGGCGGTCGAAATAAGCGCAGTCTTTTTGCCGTATTTTTCCTTGTCGGCAAATATGCCGGTGACATACGCCGCAGTTATCGAAGCGAGCATCAGCCAGACGTATTTCGGCTCGCCCCAGGCATAAAAGATAAGGCTCGCTATAAACAGAAAAATATTTTTCACCCCTGCGGGCACAATAAAATACAAAGCGAGTACCGCCGGCAAAAAGGCGAACAAAAACACCGTGCTTGAAAAAACCATAAATAAACTCCTAAAAACATTACTTTGCCGCCCGGAAAGGACGGCAAAGCTTACAACTCTTAACCGATTATCTCCTTAGCCTTGTCGTTGTCGTTGCTAAGGCACATATAGACCGAATTTCCTCTTGTTACGAGCACCGGGTCGTTGAGCTTGGCAAGCTCGTCCGGATTGTAGTCCTCGACCGCCTTTATCTGCGAATCTATACGCGCCTGACAGGCGGAAAGTATCTCGCCCGCAGCCGTTTCGTCCGCCGCGTCAAAGCAGGCGATCTCCTCCGCCGTTGAAGCTCCGCCGACATAGACCTTCGCGCTCGAATACTTGTCGGAGGTTATCCCGTAGAGCTTTTCTATCATCTCCGGAGAGATCTCTCCCAGTGAATCGACATATTCGATATCGCTGAAAAGCTTGTCGGCAAGCTCAGCCGCGCTCAAGGAAGCGTCAGCCTGAACGTTAGCCGCGTCCGCGCTGTCCGTACCGCCCTCGCTGTCCTTGCCGGAGCAGGCGGCGAACGAGCAGACTGCGACCGCCGAAAGCGTGAGTAAGATCAGTAATTTTTTAATATCCATGATACCTTGAACCTTTCTTTTTTAATTTAACCGTTAGCGGTCTGCGGCGCGAGATATGCGAGCAGGTCTATCCATTCAAGGCAGTATTCCCTGACGAAATGTATGCCGTCCGCCGCCGCGTCGTCGGGCAGATTTCCCGTTTCGTCCTTGAAGTAGCTGTTTACGTCGAGATAGATAGTGCCGGTCTTGTCAGCCGCCTGTTTTACATAGGCGTTGAACGCGTCGATATTCTCGTTGGTGAATATCTCGTTGTTCTGTGCCGCCTGCGGAGATACCGGCAGGACCGATTCGATATAAATATCCGCATTCGGCTGAAGCTCTTTTATCGTGTTTATCAGCTCGACATACTTGTCCACAAAGTTTTCCGGATAAGGCCAGCCGAGCTCGTTTATGCCGAACATTATGAAGATCCTTCCGTACTGCCGCTGCGCCACGCCGTCGGCGATAGTTCCGAGACTTCCGTCGTCAAGCTCCGCGACAAGCTCGGTACCCGCCTTGTCTATGCTTAGTCCCTGCGAAGCGTAAAAATCGGCTTTGGCTTTGTCCGCGTTCATTTCAAGACCGACCGTCCGCGAATCGCCGATAAAGCAGGCGTCCGAAAAATCGTCCTTCATCGCCGCGCCCTCATAGGGCTTAACGCTCTGAGAGCTTGTATCGCCGTCTTCCGACGAGCTGTCGGCAAGCGAGGAGGACTCGTCCGCCCTCGAGGAGGTCGTCGGCTTTAACGGCTCGGGCTTGTCCTCGGCTTTTTTCTTTTCGGTAAAGGTGTTTCCAAAAACCGGCATAAGACCGTTTTTCTTCCCCGTCACCGCGGTATTTATAAGCCAGACGAATACGAACACTATCAGCGCAAGACACACCACGGAGATAACTCCCTGCTGTATCTGCAATCGTTTTTTTCTTGTTCTCACCTTTTCCGGCTGCATATCATATATCATTCCCTTCGATAAAGCGAAATCTTTACAATAATAATATTACCACATTTTCTTTCCAAAATCAAGTCATTTAATGAAATTTTCATATTTGACCCGCCTGTAGCTATTATCTCCCGAAAATCGCCAAAAATGCGTTTTTTTAATACGTATCCTCTATTGATTTTTTGGAAAATATATGTTATAATAAATTAAGAGTTATTTTTTCAAACGAAAGGAGCGTTTATCCATGCTTGGGATAATTGCGGAGGGCGGCGCAAGCCGCACGGTGTATACTGCCGGGGTGCTCGACGCGCTTCTGGAGCTTAACGTTATATCGGACAATTTTTACGGGGTCTCGGCGGGGATAGCCTTCGGCGTTTCCTACTGCTCCCTGCAAAAGGGCAGAAATCTTTCGCTTGTAAAAGACTATATGTGGAAAAAAAGCTATTCGGGCATAAGACACCTCTTCGACCCGAAAAACCGCAGCTTTTACAATTTAGACCACGTTTACCATGAAGTCCCCTGCAAGCTGCTGCCGTTTGATTTTGAAGCCTTTGCCGATTACAAGGGAAAATGTATCGCGGTAACGACCGAGCTTGAAACGGCGAAGGCGTGCTATCCGGACGTTGACCGCGCCGACAGGTATTTTACTCAGCTTCGGGCAAGCTGCGCGCTGCCGCTGCTTTTTCCGCCTATCGAAATAGACGGAAAAAAGTATATGGACGGCGGTATCGCGGATTCTATCCCCTTTAAAAAGGCGATCGCCGACGGCTGCGACAAAATAATCGTCATACTTACCCGCGAAAAGGGATATATTAAAAAAGACGAACCGACATTAAAGCTCGTAAACGCAGCCTTTAGAAAATACCCGGAGTTCTGCGAAGCGTTCAATACGCGCGCCGAACGCTACAACGAAGCGGTCGCGGAGCTTGAAAGCCTGAGAAAGGCAGGAAGGGCGTTCGTTTTCTATCCGAAAAGGGAGCTGCTCGTAAGCCGCACCGAAAACGATGAGAAAAAACTCGAACGGCTTTATTGGCACGGCTATAAGCACGCAATGTGGGCTGAGGACAGCCTTAGAGAATATTTGAACAGATGACATTTTTAAGGAGGAGAAGCTTTTGACAAATGCCGAAAAAGCAGGCGCGGGAGCTGCCGCCGCGGCGGCGGGTCTCTGCGGAGCGTACACCATCATAAAGCATAAAAACGATCTTCATTTTTATCATTACGAGATAAAAAGCCCCAAGCTGCCCGAGGAGTTTGACGGCTATAAAATTTTGCACCTGTCCGATCTTCATTCTAAAAATTACGGCGAAGAGGGCGAATTTCTATCGGAGGCTTGCTTTGATTTTGAGCCGGATATGATAACCTTCACCGGAGACCTTTACAGCAGGAACGGAAATATTTTCACGATAAAACGCTCGCTGCCGCTCATGAAGCGTCTGCGCAGGATCGCCCCGGTATATTACGTCTGGGGAAATCACGAAGCGGATATGCCGCGCAATGCAAGATACATGGACAGCCTGCTCGAGCACGCAGGGATAAACGTTATAAACAACGAGCACACCCGCGTTTACTGCGGCTGCTCGGCTGTAGATATCTACGGTCTGTCGCTCGAAAGCCGCTTTTATAAAAACGCCGACGGCGGCTACAGAGATCTTCCCGCCGTGAGCGCAAAGCATATACGCTCTCTTTTAGGCGAACCCGACAGAAATAATTTCAACATACTTTTGGCGCATACCCCGATGCCGTTTATGCAGTACGCCGAATGGGGCGCGGACTTTGTTATGGCGGGTCACTGCCACGGCGGTATGATACGGCTTCCCGGCGGGATAGGACTGCTTTCACCAGAAAGAAAGCTCTTCCCGCACTTTACAAAGGGTCTTTACCGCTGCCGTACCGAATACGGAGATCATATAATGGAGGTCTCCGCAGGACTCGGGAAATTCAGGATAAACAATCCCGAAATGGTCTCGGTATGCGTTTTGAGACGCTCAAGGTGAAAGGTGCGTATTGCTATGAAATACAATGAAAATGAGCTTTTGGAAAAGCTGAAAAAATATTTTGACGAGCATTTTGACGATATGCTCAGCAGTCTTTCCGAGATAATGAGCATAGATTCTTCGCTAAGCGATGCAAAGGACGGTATGCCGTTCGGAGAAGGCTCTGCCAAGGCTCTTGCTTGGGGCATGGAGCAGGGAGAAAGGCTCGGACTTAACGTGAAAAATTTTGACAACTACGCGGTGTCGCTGACCTACGGCGAAAGACCCGCGCTCGGCATACTGAGCCACCTCGACACCGTGCCGGCAAAGCGCGGCGAAAACGGCTATATCGGCTGGCGGCACGACCCGTTTTCCTGTACGCTCGACGACGGCGTTATCTACGGCAGAGGAGCTATAGACGACAAGGGTCCGTCAGCCGCAGTGCTCTGGGCGGTGCGCGCGCTTTTTGAACTCGGCATAAAGCCGAAAAAGGGCTTTCGAATAATTTTCGGCGGAAACGAAGAGGGCGGCTGCGAGGATATCGCCTATTACGAAAGACTCGAACCCTTCCCGCCGATGGTCTTTACGCCGGACGGCTCTTTCCCGGTGTTGAACTGCGAAAAGGGCATGGTACATATGACCTTCAGCGCGCCGTTTAAGTCGGAAAAATATTCCTCGATAAAGTGCGGAGAGGTGATAAACGCGATACCGGAGCTTTGCTTTGTCAGGAAAACAGACGGCGGCGAGGAAACGATACACGGAAAAGCCTCCCACGGCTCGCGCCCGGAAAACGGAGAAAATGCGCTGACGAAATTTCTCTCCTCCGTAACCGATGACGAACAGCTTCTTAATTTAGCAAGGCTTTTCCCGCACGGAGAATTTGACGGCAAAAGCTGCGGTCTCGGTTTTTCCGACGCTGTCTCGGGAAAAATGACCTGCGCATTGACGATGCTGAACACCGAAAACGGCAGGCTCTGCGGCGGAATAGATATACGCTTCCCCATCGACCGCAGCTTTGACGAGATAAGCGGGATAATTACCTATGCTGTCAATAGCGCGGGCTTTGAAGCGGACGATATAAGCGGCATGGAGCCGCATTATGTCGATGAAAACAGCTTTCTTGTCCGCAGTCTGCTGAACGTTTATGAGACCGTTACCGGCAAAAAGGGCGAGCCTATCGCCGAGGGCGGCATAACCTACGTCCACAACACCCCCGGCGGCGTTGCCTTCGGCGCGGAGTTTCCTTGGGAAAACAACAATATGCACGGCGCGGAGGAGCATATCTCCGTTGAGACGTTCAAGGCTAATTTCCTGATGTACGCGCTTGCGATAACCGCGCTCTGCTGCGAATGAAAGGAGATAAAAAAAGTGTATCACGGTTTTATCGACGTGCCGACCTTTGCTTATTTTGATTTCGGCAATATATGGATAGGCAGTCTGTTAGGCGATTTTAACTATAAGATAAGCCCGCTGAAAAAAAACGAACCTCCCGTGCTCAGGACCGAGATCTGGCACGGAAGGGAATGCTTTGAGCTTGCCGAAAATATCGAGAGCTTTGACAACGAGTTTTCGGCGCAGGGGTACGAAAAAACGCTCGAGGAGATAAACAGCCGCATTGCGGAATACAAGAAAACGCTGTAGGCTCACCACTCTATCTCCTCTACCCGCTTCGGAGAAGCGTTCAGCTCCTGCGATTCTATCCTGCCGCTTTTTACGCGGATAACTCTGTCCGCCATAGCGCAGAGCGCGGAATTGTGGGTGACGATAACGACCGTCATGTTGTTTTTTCTGCCGGTGTCCTGCAAAAGCTTCAATATCGCCTTGCCGGTGTTGTAATCGAGCGCGCCGGTAGGCTCATCGCAGAGCAGCAGCTTCGGCTTTTTTGCGAGCGCCCTTGCGATAGCCACCCTCTGCTGTTCGCCGCCTGAGAGCTGCGCCGGAAAGTTATCCATTCGGTCTTTAAGCCCTACGCTTTCAAGCGCGTCCGCAGCGTCCATGCAGTCGGGGCATATCTGCGAAGCGAGCTGGACGTTTTCAAGCGCGGTCAGGTTCGGGATAAGATTGTAAAACTGGAAAACAAAGCCTATATCGAAGCGGCGGTATTTCGCGCGCTGCTTTTCGCTGAATTTTGAAATATCGGTGGAATCCACAAACGCGCTGCCGGAGGTCATTTTGTCCATTCCTCCGAGAATGTTTAGCAGCGTGGTCTTTCCCGCTCCGGAAGCCCCCACGATAACGCAGATCTCCCCCCTTGCCACGCAAAAGCTCGCCCTGTCGAGCGCGGTTATAATCACTTCCCCCGAACGGTATTCTCTTGTAACGTCCTCAAATTTTATAAAATCTTCCATATCTGCTGTTTTTAAAGCCGCTTAAAACGGCTTTTTCCTTTCTCATTTTCTTAATTATATCACACTTGAAGCCGTCAAGTCAATAAACATATCCAAAAAAATTATTTTTAGCTCAAAAAACTATTGCATTAGGCAAAAAAATGTTGTATAATAAATATAACTTTTTGGAAAGGACGCTTTTAAAATGCTTAATAATGAAAAAACTATGGACAAGATCGTTGCGCTCTGCAAGGGCAGGGGCTTTGTTTATCCCGGAAGCGAGATCTACGGCGGTCTTGCCAACACCTGGGACTACGGTCCGCTAGGAGCGGAGCTTAAAAACAACATCAAAAACGCCTGGAGAAAAAAATTCATTCAGGAAAACAAATACAACGTCGGCCTCGATTCGGCTATACTCATGAATCCGCAGACGTGGGTCGCCTCCGGTCACCTTGGCGGCTTCTCCGACCCGCTTATGGACTGCAAAGAATGCAAGACCCGTCACCGCGCGGACGATCTTATCGAGAGCTTTGACGGCACTAACGTTGCAGGCTGGACAAATCAGCAGATGACCGATTACATCGAGCAAAAACAGATCCCCTGTCCGCAGTGCGGAAAGCACAGCTTTACCGATATACGTCAGTTCAATCTTATGTTCAAGACCTTCCAGGGCGTTACCGAGGATTCCAAGGCGGAGCTTTATCTCCGTCCCGAGACCGCTCAGGGAATTTTTGTAAACTTTGCGAACATTCAGCGCACAAGCCGCAAAAAAGTACCGTTCGGAGTGGCGCAGATCGGCAAGTCGTTCAGAAACGAGATAACTCCGGGAAACTTTATTTTCCGCGTACGCGAGTTTGAACAGATGGAGCTGGAATTTTTCTGCAAGCCCGGAACGGATCTCGAATGGTTCTCCTATTGGAGAGAATTTTGCAAAAACTGGCTGCTCAGCCTTAACATCAAGGAAGAAAATCTGCGTCTGCGCGACCACTCTCCCGAGGAGCTTTGCTTCTATTCAAAAGCCACCACCGACTTTGAATATCTCTTCCCGTTCGGCTGGGGCGAGCTTTGGGGTGTTGCCGACAGGACAGATTACGACCTTAATCAGCATATCAAGACGAGCGGAAAAACTCTCGACTACTTCGACCCCGACACTAATGAACGCTATGTGCCTTATGTAATAGAGCCCTCCCTCGGCGTCGAGAGACTTTTCCTGGCGATAATCGTTGAAGCCTATGACGAGGAAAACATCGGCACGGAGGAAAAGCCGGATATAAGAACGGTGCTTCACCTGCACCCCGCGCTCGCGCCCTTTAAAGCCTGCGTGCTGCCGCTGTCCAAAAAGCTTTCCGAGCAGGCGGGAGAGCTGTTTGAAACGCTTTCTGAAAAATTCATGACAGATTACGACGAGACAGGCTCTATCGGCAAGCGTTACCGCAGACAGGACGAGATAGGTACGCCCTACTGCATAACCTACGATTTCGACACCCTCGAGGACGGCTGCGTGACAGTACGCGACCGCGACACCATGCAGCAGGAAAGAATAGCGATCTCGGAGCTTGAAAATTATCTTGCCGAAAAGACAGCTTTCTGATAAAAAATATTTTTGACGGACGTTCAAAAAAACGTCCGTCATTTTTATTTAAACTCGATATGAAATTTCACAAGCCTGTAAAGCCCGCCTATATCGTCCCTGTGGGCGCGGTAAAGAGACGGGAAAAATCTTTTAAGATAAAGATCGGCGTTCAATATCTCCGGCGAGGAGCTTTCGCAGAAGCTGTCGCAAAACGACTGCGCCTTGCTTTGAAGCAGCTCTATCGCCGCTTGGTCGGCGCTGTGGTCGTCACGCTTGCTGTGGAAAATATGCGCGTCCTTCGGAGACAATCGGCAGGTTATATAAAAATTTATCCTGCCGTCGGAAATATCCGCTTTTATCTCACGCGAGCTCAGCTTAAATACCTTCGTTCTGCTCAGACCGTCATATTTTATCTCGGTGCTCAGATATTTCCCCGTGCCGTTGAGCGCGCCGGCAAGACCCATTTGAGTATAGGTCATATCCGCGCCGCGCTTTCCGTCTATTATCACCGCGCCGTTTTTTATTTCAAGCTCCGATTCGGGAAGAGCCTCGCCGCCCTCAGAGCCCTTGTCGGTCGAACCGCTGCTCTGCCCCTGCGTCTGCTTTCCGCATTTTGAAAATACCGGCAGTATCACCGCCTTGTCCTCCGATTCGAGAGAATCTATCAGGTCGAGAAAGGTCGTGTTCAGACACCTTCCGCCCAGAGCCGCCGCGTCTATCATGTCGGGA
>CANQCJ010000055.1 GCA_947589205.1 uncultured Ruminococcus sp.
GTATGAAAAAGATAAAAATAAACAGCAGCTTGTACTTTGAATTCACAAAGCAAGTTTTTTCAAAGCCCTTTTTTATCCTTCAAAAAATTTTATTGACAAACTCCGCAAAATCGGATAAATCAAATTTAGGTATATGCCATAATTTTTCGCTCCAACCGAAATATCTCCAAATACAAGATCTTGCGACCCATGTATTTTTTCACCGCATAAATATTTTTCGTTACCCCCATCATATAAAACGACTATTGATACACCAAGCAAACCCCCTTGCCGTTCTGACCTCCGGCTCGTTAAAATGATTGCCCTCGTTCCATTCGAGGACGCAGCTGCTGCCATTTTCCTTGAGTATCTCATACTGCCTGCGGATATTATCGCCTACGGCAGCCATTGTGATATTGCGAGTCCTTTCCTCTTTTTTACCTAAACTAAGGTAAATGCTTTTTGCAAAAGGTGTGCGACTTTCTATAAAATCAAGCCAATTTGGAAACCATACCGACGGCGAAACGGCGGCTGCGGAATTGAAGCTTTTTGACGTATATGCCGCCCAAAGCGAGAACAGTCCCGCAAGAGAATATCCGCCGAGAATTATCGGCAGCTCGCTGCCAAATCTGCCTTTAAGCTCGGGGATTAGAGTATTTTCAAGATGATCAAGCGTTTCGCCCGCACCGCTGCCGAAAGGCTCGTTTCCGAAAACGGGCGGAGCGTTCCAAGGAGACAGCTCCTTGTTCAAATCGGTTATCTCAAATGCCGCAAAAGCAAAAGGGAAGTCGGTAAGACATTTGATATGCTCTATTTCTTTATCAAGCGATTTAAGCTCGCGCCGATCGGCAGGCTGAATGAGGATAAATTCCGGCTTGTTATCGGAATAAATTGCGCATACCCTGTTTTCAATAGATGGTTCTATTTTATTCATAGTTAGCTTTCTCCGTAAAAAATATGTCAAACCGACAGCATTTTTTCCATGCGGACACATCGAAAAGTTTCACCTTCGATAACAGGCTCGCCGCATTCCATATAACCGATTTGCCGATAAAATGCCGTCTTATTATCACGGCTTTCAAGCACTGCTTTTTTGTAACCCAACTCAACAGCCCATTGCTCGCATTCTCGTATAACTCTCGTGCCTATCCCTCGATGCCTGTATTCGGGCAGAACGACCACTCTGCCGATCATGACGCTTTCGCTGTCAAGCCGATACATTCGAGCGGTTGCGATAGGAAAATCATTATCGAGGATCACAATATATTTTGTTTTGGGCGTATCATGCTCATCAAATTCCTGCCTGAGAGTTATATGATGCTTTTTCGCCATTGCCTGTATCCTGACATAATACGCTCCGGCTTGCTGATAAGTTTCCGCTGCTCTGATAACTTCCACGGTTCTATCATTTCCTTTCATTAATAAGATCCTTCAACATAATATTATTATATTATAAAAAAATATATAAATCAAGCCGATTATGAAAAAACGGTCAAAACGCGAAAAATTTATGAAAAATTAATAAAATCCGACAAACCGCACGGTGAGTATTATGATATAATGAAATTACTGTTAAAGATATCATTGATTTGATCTTTTTAATAGAAAAGCTTTAGATAAAAATATAGAAAAATAAAGAAAAAAGCTATGTGTAGAAAAAAAGAATAAGGAGACAAAAAAATATGAGAATAGCAATATGCGATGACGACCGTGTTTTTTCGGAAATTTTTGAGAAATATGTCAAGATAAGCGTTGGAAAATATTTCACAAACGTTTGTATATATAAGTATACAAACGGGACGGTATTGCTTGACAGGCATAGGTCCGCGCCGTTTGATCTGATATTTCTTGGTATTGATATGCCCGTAATGAGCGGCTTTGAGGTTGCCGAGCAGTTAAAGAAAATAAGCCCGAGCAGCCGTTTCGTTTTCATTACAGGTCATTCCGAGCTTGTTTTTCAAAGCTTTGATTTTCAGCCCTTTAATTTTATACAAAAGGGCGATAAAGAGGAGATGATAAGAAAGATCGAAAGGGTCGCTTTTCAGCTTATGAGAGAAATGAAGCAAAGCAGGAGGGTGATACTGGAGGATAAAAATTACGGAAGATACGCCGTATATCTGAAGGATATAAAATATATCGAAAGCAGCGGGCATTATGTAAAATATTATATTGATAAAAAAGAATTTCCGATAAAATTGCGGGGAAGTATCAGCGAATTGAAGGAGCGGTATGCTGCTGCCGATTTTATACATATACACAGAAGATATTTGGTCAACTTAGATCATATATTCAATGTTGATATAACAAATGGTGCAGTCATATTAGACCAAGGCGAAAGGCTGCCGTTGAGCCGAGCGTTAAAGGATATAGTAAGTGAGCGGTACACTCGGTATCTGAGGTCGATGTCATGACGGATATGTTCGGGGCTTTTTTGCATTTCGGGTCAAAATAATGCAATTGAGGACATTTTTCTTGACACATGATCCAAAACGGCTTATAATGAAATTACAATATCCGACGGGAGGTAAGACGAACAGCGTAAGGAGGCTTTGGCATTATGAGAATAACCGATCATATCGACCTGTTTTACCCCAACGGCAGCGCAAAGCTTATTGCCGCAAAGCGGAGAAAAAAGATTTGCGAAAGCGGCACGAGATTTGCAGAGGATCTGAAGCTTGATAACATAAGCAGCCTTATGACCTTTGCAGGGTCGGAGCGTTTTATGACTCTGGCAAAGGAGCTGTCCTGCGATATCGAAACCATTGAATATCGGCTTGACTGTCTGGAGGATTTTTTGAACAATCCCGATCTGGCACAGAGCTTCCGCAAGATAATCTCGGAGCTTTCGGGCAGGCGGCTCGATTTGGACGAGGAGACTGACGAAAGCGTCAACAGCTTTTACGACATCAAGGATAAAATGGATAAGCTGTCGTTTTTTCTAAGCTCCGTCGAGGATATAAATAAAATATATAAGCGCATAGGACGCAATGTGAGATCTGCCGCCATGAAGGGGCTGTTCGAGTTTTTCGGCAGTCTGCCTGAAAAGGAAGAATTTATCAACATTTCACGCAGTCTTAACGAGCTGAACGATACCTTTGCGAGGACTATCCGAAGTGTGAGGATAGGCGTGAATTTTGACTCAAATATGATACCGGACTCGGCGGGTGTATTAGAGGTATCCTATGACAGGATCTATCCGAAGGGCAATATTTTGGAGCGAATGGTATTCGGCGATACCAAGGGCAAGGAAAAATTCACGGGCGAGGAGCACCTTAATTCTCTGACCCACAGAACGCCGGTCGATATAGATACCGCGCTTTTCCGAGAGCTTTCCGACTATACGCGGGATTATGCGAAACGAATAGCCTCTGCGCTGCGAAGCTATCGGACCGGCTTTTTCAGCGATATCAATGAGCTTGAGCATCAGCTCGATTATTACGAGGGTGCGGCTGCGTTTATAAAAAGCGTTTGGGCGAGGGGGCTGCCTATGTGCCGTCCAAGGCTGCTGCCGACGGATAAGCGAAGCATGAGGCTTAAGGGCACATTCGACCTAAGCTTTTACAAGCAGCTTGTGAGCGGAGACGCGCGGGCTTTGATGACGGACAGGATCATCACCAACGATATCGAGCTGAATGAAAATGCGCGTTTTTACATTCTGACAGGAGCCAACAACGGCGGAAAGACCACATTTGCAAGAGCCGCCGCAGTTTGTCAGGTGATGGCGCAGACAGGGCTGTATGTGCCTGCCGAGTATGCCGAGATCGCTTTGTGCGACAATATTTTCACGCACTTTCCGAGAGACGAACAGGTCGGGATAGACACGAGCCGTTTCACCACCGAGATAAAAGACCTTAAAGCGATCGTCTGTCAGATAACAGACCGCAGTATGGTGATACTGAACGAATCGCTGCAAAGCACCACTCCGGAGGAGTGCATGAGGATAGCCGAGATACATCTTGAGCTTCTCGCGGCAGCGGGAGCGAGAGGTCTTTATGTCACACATCTGACGGGGCTTTACGGCAGACTGCAGAGCATAAATGAAAAGGGCTATCCGACGAGGACGGGAAGTCTTGTGTCGCTGGCAGACGAGGACGAAAAGCGTCTGTATAAAATTTTGCCGCAGCCGCCCTCGGACGAGAGCCTTGCCATGTCGATATACCGTAAATTCGGGGCGAATATCAGTGACATAAAGCGCGGTGAGCGGTATGGACAAGCGTAAAAGGATAGATGATTTTCTGTGGTATGGCGGAAGTGAAATGTTCTCGTCGCTTATGGGCGGCAGTGAAACGCGCTCCGTCGGGATAGAACGTCTTGTGCGGCTTTTGGAAGGCTACAGCGATAATTGCCGCAGAATAAAGGGCAAAAGCGAAGCATATCGGTTTATGCTGAAAAAAGCAAAGCGTTTGAACTGGCTCGGGAAAGGCTCGTCAGACCTTGCCTCCTACAAGCTCACCAAAGCGGACAGGGCGTATATAACAAAACGGCTTGATGAATACATATCATCGGGCGGGCGAAGCAGAGCGGTCTTAAAAAAGCTTTTGGCGGCGGGCTCAACAGAAGAATTATCGTGATGCTTCGGGTCGATGGTTATATCGCAGGGAACAAAAAAACGATATCAAAAGGAGCTAAAGCCCGAGTCGGCTTCAGCTCTTTTTTTATCAACTATTTTTTCAATGCTTTCATCACTTTTGCGCAGCAAATGCCGACTGTCTGAAATAATATTTCGCAGGATATCGATATCAAAATTTTCTTTGCTCATAAAACAGACCCCGTTAAATTTAAAGCTTTTATATACAAAAAAATTCAAATTTTCCGATCATATTTTTTTAAAAAATAAATGCTGAAAAAAAGCTGTATTTGCAAACTCGGGATCATTCTCGACGGCGCATTCAAGCTCAAACATTTTTTCCTCCCAACCCGCTTCATTTTTGAAGGAATTGGGCTGTAACCCGTAAAAAATGCGAATGCCCGATACTTTTTCCAAAGCAAATTTTCCGGCAATATAAGCGTTCAATTGCTCAATATCGTATTCGTTTATCGTCCCGAAATTTTGCGATACAGGATTTTCGCCGTTAATGAGCGACAGGGCTTCACCGATGTTGTTTTCAAAGACCGCTTTGTGCATTATTTTGCCTTTTTTGTTGTGCTTTATAACGGATAAAATTCCGCCGATTTTTAAAAGTCTGTAAAATTCCTCAAAGACTTCGGCGCGGTTTTCAATATATTCCAAAACATTGTGACAAACTATCACGTCAAAACTGTTCTCCGGCATTTCTTTTAGTTTTTCGATACCTCCGAGCAGCTGCTTATAATTATTTTCGCTTCTCCCGTGTTCGATAAGCTCGCTGTTCGGTTCGACCGCCGTCACGTCGTTGGATTTTGCCAGATGGTTTGAGGTAACGCCTAAGCCGCTTCCGAAATCTAAGATTTTTTTATTTTTAAATTCAAGACCGTGCCAAGCAAGCCTGTAGAACATTCGTCCCCAGGGTGTGTTTATGTAATCTGAGTAAGCGTTGATATCCATATTATTTCTCCTGTTTAACTAAAAATTTTCTTAAGCTCCGAGCGCGGTTTTCGTTTGTTAAAGGTTTATTTTTGGTCGTTAGACCGATTTAAATTTTGCCTGTTATTTTAAAAAAATTTTTTCAAGCTCTCCGCGCTTGTCTGTGAAAAAAATATCCGAGGTCGAGTCTTATTTCACGTCTGCCGATATCATCGTTTGTATAACAGCAGGTGTCAAAGCCTATCAGCTCAAAGCCCTCGTGAAGATAAAATTCTATAGCGCTTGTGCTGCACGACTGCGTTTCTAAAATAACTGCGCGCCTGTTTTGGTTTATGGCGATCTCTTTTGCCTTGTCCATTAATTTTTTGCCGATACCACGGCGGCGCAGCGGTTCGGCGACCCACAGCTCTGTTACCATAAGCCTGTTTGACCATTTCTCCGGACAGACCTCGATGCAGGCGAGCAGCTCGCCGTCAGCCCCGATAATGCCGTATGCTTCGGCTTTTTCCCAATGCTCCTGATACAAGGAATCGGGAAAATCATATTCCTCCGGCGTATGAACTATCTCCTTTTCCGCCGTTTTTCTTACAAGAGCTATCGAACAGCCTTTTTTATCTAACGGACTTATTTCAAGATCGTAATAGCTGCCGCTTTTGTAACCATCGGTATCACAGTCCCCTTGAATTTTTCTTTAGGGAGCGGCTGTATTTTTATTTCACTTTGTTTCATTTTCTGTTCCTTTCCGAATTAATTTTTTTCCAAATTATCCAACAGGTCTATCATTTCGCGCCATTCATGGATATGCAGATGCCCGCATTTCGGAGCATATTCTTTCGAGCGGTCCTTGTAATTCCTTTCGGTCTCATTATCATACCAAACGGGAAATATCCCGACCTGCGCCGCGCCCTCGGCGTCTGCCTGCGGGTCGTCTCCGCAGTACCATACTTCGTCGGCAGATAACCCGGTTTTTCTTAGTGCGATATCAAATAAAATGCGGTTGGGCTTACGCATGATATAATCGCTCGAGGTCATAACAAATTCAAATTTATTCATTGGCAGCAGTCTGTTCAGCCGCTCCGACAGTGCTTCGCCCGACCATAGCAGATTGCTTATGACCGCGCTTCTTATGCCTTTTTTATTGATGATATCGAG
The DNA here is from genome assembly GCA_947589205.1 of uncultured Ruminococcus sp. Taxonomy (GTDB): domain Bacteria; phylum Bacillota; class Clostridia; order Oscillospirales; family Ruminococcaceae; genus YE71. Next base: position 6,635 of record CANQCJ010000055.1, read on the forward strand.
CATAATATCGGCATCGGGCATGACGGCTCCCATAGACGCGCCGTTCCAAAAAACCGTCTCCATTTCAAGCGGCGTCAGAGAAAATTCTATCCCGAGATACTCGTATAAAGCTCTGTCGCCTATCCGACCGCCGATATCGTACCCTATCCTGCGGACATTTTCGATATGCTCTCCAAAAATCAGCTCCGCCGCTTTTCTTACGTCCTCAAACGTGCAGTTATCGGGATTTTTTACGGCATACTTCAAAAGCTCCGCATTTCCTCTGTCGGGATCCCAACCGGGTTCATACAAAAGCGTATGACCATTATCGAATATTATCATTTTCGGGTATTTCAATTTTTTCATGATAAGACCTCCTTGTTTTTCAAAAAATATCTGTCAGCTCCGAAAGATCGTTTATTTCATGATCCGCACGCTCGTTTTCGTTTGTAACGGCGTCAAGTCCGCAGAGACCTTGCTTTATCCTGACAGCCTTCATGCCCGCCTTTTTAGCGGGCGCGATATCGTTGTCCAACCTGTCGCCGACCATAGCGGCTTTTTCGGGCGGACAATTCGCCGCTTCGAGAGCGCGTTTAAAAATTTCAATATCCGGCTTTGAAACGCCCTCCTCGGCGGAAGATAAAATTACATCAAAATATTTTAAAAGTCCCCCAAAAATTATACCATAAAACCGCTGCAATGTCAAATTTTCATTTATTCCCTTCCATATTATAGACGGCTGAGGCTTCAGCTCAAAAATACGAGCGTCATACCGATTTTAATTGCGCCTGCGGCGCATTTTTTATTCTGCTCGGGTGAATAAGGCATGAAATATGTCAAACAATAACCGAGAGGTGAAATAAAATGCGTACCATAGATCACGCCGCGATAAGCGGCAGACTTGCAAGGGAGATCCTAAAGATAGACGGACCGATAAAAAGTATATTTTTCCGCGCGGGCAATTTAATTCCCGACTATTCCTACCATACCTACTGCAAAAGCATAGGACACGGCTTTTCAACGGCGAGAAAAAAGCTTGTACAGGCATGGCAGAGCAAGCATTTTAACGGAGAAAACGCGGTCTTTTACTACCGTCTCGGCATAGCCGCGCACTATCTTTGCGATTCGTTCACATTCGTCCACAATAAGCCGTTCAACGGCACGCTTGCGAAGCATATAGACTATGAAAATATACTGCACGAAAAGCTCCGCAAAGCAAAAGGCTTAAAGCCGCGCAGCGCGCCGATATTTTCTACCTATGAAGCCTGCATGAGACACCTTGAAAGGATCCATGCCGATTATCTGAAGCGCAAAAGGGTCTCGCCGGAAAACGACATACAATGGATACTTTCGGCTTGCCGCAGCGCGCTGTTAAGCACCGTAAATATCCCCGACAGCAGGAGGGTCGATGTTAAGCGCATTCTCGCTTGACAAATTGGCAAAAAAGAGGTATAATTATAAAGACGGCATTCTAAGCCGCATTGAGCGTAAAAATTCCGCGTTTTTTTAACGCGGACGCGCTCTCGGCTGCGGCGGATCTATAAAAAGGACGATATATGGATAAAATTTACATAGGAAATGTTGAGATAGAGCGTACCGCCGCGCTTGCGCCGATGGCTTCGGTGGCGGACAGAGCTTATCGGCTCATATGCAGGGAATTTGGTGCGGCTTACTGCGTAAGCGAGATGATCTCCTCAAAAGGTCTCTGCTTCGGCGACAAAAAGACCGCGGAGCTTTGCACGATAACTCCCGCCGAGCGTCCCTGCGCGCTGCAAATTTTCGGCGAGGACGCATATTATATCGGCAGGGCGGTATATCTGCTCAACGCTTTTTCGCCGGATATTATTGATATAAACATGGGCTGTCCCGTGCCTAAGATAGTCAAGAGCGGAAGCGGCTCCGCGCTCATGGGCTTGCCTGAGACCGCAGAGCAGATAGTGCGCGAGGCGGTGAAAAATACCGACCGACCGGTCACGGTAAAAATTCGCGCCGGCAGAACGGAGCAGGACAAAAACGCCGTGGAATTTGCAAAGCGCATGGAGCAGGCGGGCGCGGCGGCTGTAGCCGTTCACGGCAGGACGGCAAAGCAGATGTATTCCGGCAAAGCCGACAGGGAGATAATAGCCGAGGTCAAACGCGCGGTAAGCATACCCGTGATAGCGAACGGAGATATAGACAGCGCGGAGGACTGCGCTTATATGTACAAAAAAACGGACTGCGACCTTGTGATGCTCGGCAGAGCAAGCTATGGCAGACCGTGGATATTTGAAGAAATAAAACGATATCTCGAATGCGGAGAGACCGCCGAGGAAAAAACGATAGAAGAAAAAATGCGGATAATGCTTCGCCATGCGCGGCTGATAACAGAGCACAAGGGCGAAGCGCAGGGCATGAAGGAAATGCGCCACAACGTCATCTGGTATGTAAAGGGCATACGAGGAGCGGCGGCGTTAAGGCGCGAATGCTCGGAGCTTAACGAATATAAAAAGCTTGAGGAAATGGCGGCGAGGATAATTGCCGCGAACACGGAGAATTGACATATATGGAAAACAAAGGAACTCTGTACCTTGTCGGCACGCCGATAGGGAATCTGTCGGATATGACCTTCCGCGCGGTCGAAACGCTTAAAAGCGTTGATTTTATCTGCGCCGAGGACACCCGCGTGACCGCTAAGCTGCTCAATTATTTTGAGATAAAAAAGCCGATGGTGAGCTATCACGAGCACAATGCGAACACTGTCGGCAGCGTTATCGCTGACAGGCTTGAAGCCGGCGAAAACGCCGCGATAGTGACCGACGCGGGTATGCCCTGCATTTCCGACCCGGGCGAGCTGCTTGTCAAGGAATGCGCGCGGAGAAATATAGATATCAAGGTCGTGCCGGGAGCTACCGCCGTGATGTCGGCGGCGGCGCTGAGCGGGCTTTCTTCAAAAAGCATAAATTTCCGCGGATTTTTGTCGGTCAACAAAAAGCAGCGTTACGCGCACCTGAGCGCGCTCGAGAGCTGCCCCGACACGCTGATCTTTTACGAAGCCCCGCACAAATTAAGCAGCACGCTCGACGATATGCTGAATTTTTTCGGCGACAGAAAAATTGCAATTTGCCGAGAGCTTACAAAAATTCATGAGGAGGTAAAGCGGACGACCCTTTCGCAGGCAGCCGAGTTTTACCGTGAAAACAAGCCTAAAGGCGAATTTGTGCTGGTGATAGAGGGAGCGGATCCCGCCGAGGGCTCCGCGCCGCAGACGTTAGCCGACGCGCTCGGACAGGTAAGACGCCTGACCGAAAACGGTATGCGCCCGGCGGACGCCTGCAGAGAAGCGGCAAGGGTCAGCAGCTTTTCAAAGGGCGAGCTTTATTCCGCGTTTTTGGAGGAGCAGGACAAATGATAGAAATTATCCCGATGAACGAGGAAAATTATACGCTTGCGGCGGCGATAGAAGCCGAATGCTTCAGCGACCGCCCCTGGACGATAGAACAATTTTTTGATGAGCTGACGCTCGATTTTTCGCGGACGTTTGTCGCCTACAGCGGCTCGCACGCGGCGGGATTTGTAAATATGTGGCTTACCCCGCCGATGGCGGTTATAAACAACATCGCGGTAAGAGAAAATTTCCGCAGACAAAAAATAGCTTCGTCGCTTATCGAAAAGGCTTTGAGCGAGTGCGGAGAATGCAGCTCGCTTACTCTCGAGGTCAGGGCTTCAAACGCGCCTGCGATCGCGCTTTATGAAAAATTCGGATTTTCAAAGGTCGGAGAGCGGAAAAATTTCTATGAAAGCCCGAGGGAGAACGCTTTTATAATGACAAAATTTATGAAAAAGGGCGGGGAAGTATGAACGGTATCGCAGGCTTAAAATGTGAAAGGCTCGGCAGTACGGAGCTGTACGTTTCGGCGGCTCACCGCTTTGGAACGGACGCGTTTTTGCTTGCCGATTTTGCCGCGCCGCGTCATAAGGACGCCGTATGCGACCTGTGCAGCGGCTGCGGGATAGTCGCACTGATTATGCGCGAACGCTTTTCGCCAAAGTATATAGAAGCCGTCGAGATAGACAAGGAAGCGCATGAGCTGCTCGTTGGTACTGTACAAAAAAACGGACTGGAAAATTTCAGACCCGTCTGTGCGGATCTTAGAGGCTATAAAAGCGAAGGGCTGTTCGACGTTATCACCTGCAATCCGCCGTATAAGCGCGACGGCGCGGGGATAAAAAGCGCGCGTACAGCGGACGTAAACGCGCGGCACGAGGTCTTGTGTACGCTTGCGGACGTCTGCAAAACGGCGGCGGCTTGTCTCAATTACGGCGGACGGCTGTGTATCTGCAACCGCCCGGAGCGGCTTGCGGACATGATGACCGACATGAGAAGCGCAGGGATAGAGCCAAAGCGTCTGCGCCTTGTCTCAAAGGACCAAGGCTCTCCGCCGTGGCTTGCGCTTGTCGAGGGAAGAAAGGGCGGCAAGCCGTTTTTAACGGCGGAGCGCGGATTTTTTATGTATGACGCCGACGGCTCGCCGAGCGAGGAGCTGAGAAGCGTATATATAAGCGAGCTTGACTGAAAATAAAAACGAGGACGAAAATATGAAGATATTGGGAATAGAAAGCTCCTGCGATGAGACGGCGGCGGCTGTCGTTGAGGACGGCAGGGAAGTGCTTTCAAACGTTGTTGCAAGCCAGATAGACGAGCACCGTCTTTACGGCGGAGTAGTGCCGGAGATAGCCTCACGCAGGCACGCGGAAAATATTTACGCGGTAGTAAAGGAGGCTCTTTTGCAGGCAAAGACCGATCTGTCGGAAATTGACGCGATAGCCGTGACCTACGCCCCCGGACTTATCGGCGCGCTGCTTGTCGGGATAAGCTTTGCAAAGGGTCTCGCGATGGCGTCGGGAAAGCCC
>CANQCJ010000056.1 GCA_947589205.1 uncultured Ruminococcus sp.
AGCCTATCGAAGAAGCGCTGAAGCTTTTCGGCGAGCTTATCAATGAAATGGGCGAACTTTTCGACTAAGAGGTGTAACAGACTTTGGCAAGGATCTATCCGCTCTTTTCTTCAAGCAAGGGCAACTGCATTTATTTCGGCGACAGCGAATGCGGGATACTCATCGACTGCGGCGTAAGCTGCAAGCGCATTTGCTGCGCGCTGAATGAAAACGGCGTTTCTCCCGAAGCGGTCAAAGCCGTTTTTATAACTCATACCCATTCCGACCACATAAAGGGTCTGGCGGTATTTTTGAAAAAATACAAGACGCCAATTTTCGCCCAGCAGACTAATCTCGATATCCTGTTTGACAGCGGCGCGCTCCCTGCGGGAACGGTCTGCAATGCCGTTGACGGCTGTTCGGTGAACGTCTGCGGATTTGAGGTCAGCGCGTTCGCTACTCCGCACGATACCCCCGCAAGCTGCGGCTACCGCGTAAAATGCCCCGACGGCAAGACCGCCGTGCTCTGCACCGACCTCGGCGAAGTTACCGACACCGTGCGGGAGGGACTTTCCGGCGCGGATCTCGTTATGCTCGAATCAAATTACGACGCGGAAATGCTGCGGCGCGGCAGCTATCCGCCGGAGCTTAAACGCAGGATAAGATCCGACCGCGGGCATCTTTCCAATGACGACTGCGCCGAAAATCTCGTCAGACTTGCCGGTCAGGGCACGGCGTTTTTCGTACTCGGGCACATCAGCGAGGAAAACAACACTCCCGAAACTGCCGAGCAAGCCGCCGTCAGCGCGCTTTTGCCGCTAAAGCGCAAGCGCGATTATATGCTCTACATAGCTCCCCCGGCGGGCGGCAAGGCGGTGATCTTTTGATAAAGATCAATATCATCTGCGTCGGCAAGCTTAAAGAAGCCTACTGGCGAAACGCGCTGGCGGAATATTCAAAGCGTCTGAGCGCATATTCAAGCTTTAACGTTATAGAGCTTGCCGAAGCTCCTCTCGGCGACGACCCGTCGGAAGCGCAGACAGCGCAGGCTCTTGAAAAGGAAGCCGCCGCGTTTGAAAAGCACATCTCAAGGGGCTATAGCATCGCGCTTTGCATCGAAGGCAAGCAGCTTACGAGCGAACAGCTTGCCGAGACGATAAACGATATTTCCGTCGCCGGAAATTCCACTATTAATTTCCTTATCGGTTCATCGTTCGGGCTTTCGCCGCGAATAAAATCGCAGTGCCGCCTGCGGCTTTCGATGTCGGCAATGACGTTCCCTCATCAGCTTGCGCGGATAATGCTGAGCGAACAGCTCTACCGCGCGTTCTCGATACTTTCTCACACAAAATATCACAAATAAAAAATCGGACGTTTCCTTTTGCGGGAACGTCCGATATTTTTTATTTATACAAGCTGAATAATAGCCATTTCAGCCGCATCGCCGCGGCGAGGTCCGATCTTAACGATCTTGGTGTAACCGCCCTTGCGTCCCTCATAGGAGGGGGCGATCTCGTCAAAAAGCTTCTTAGCGACCGCTTCCTTAGTTACATAAGAAAATACCTGACGCTTTGAATGTAAGTCTCCCGCCTTGCCGAGGGTTATCATTTTCTCGGTCATTGCGCTGACCTCTTTGGCTCTTGTTACAGTTGTTTCAATCTTACCATTTTCGAGAAGATAGGTGACCATCGCTCTGAGCATTGCTCTTCTGTGATCGGTCGTTCTTCCCAGCTTTCTTGTGCCCGGCATAGATTTTCACTCCTTACTTAACTTAATTATCTTCTTCCGAACTGAGGTCATAGCCCAAAGAATGAAGCTTTTCCTTGACCTCGTCAAACGACTTCTTGCCAAGGTTTCTGACCTTCATCATTTCCTCGGCGCTCTTTTCGATCAGATCGTTTACAGTATTTATCCCCGCACGCTTCAGGCAATTGAAGGAACGCACGGAGAGGTCAAGCTCCTCAATGGTCATCTCGAGTATTTTTTCCTTGCCCTTGTCGTCCTTTTCCACCATGATCTCAACAACGCTCGCTTCCTCTGAAAGATCGATGAAGAGATTCAGATGCTCGTTGAGGAGTTTGGCTGCCATCGAAACCGCTTCCTTTGCGGAAATCGTTCCGTCTGTCCAAACCTCTAAGGTAAGCTTGTCATAATCTGTTATCTGACCTACGCGGGTGTTGTCAACGGTATAGTTGACTTTAAGCACCGGCGTGTAAATGCTGTCAACAGCAATAACTCCGATAGGCGCGTTCGGCATAAGAGACTTGTTCTTCTCGGCGGAAACGTATCCTCTTCCGCGGTCTATAACTATCTCCATATAAAGCTTTGCGCCTGCCGAAAGGGTGGCGATGTGCATATCGGTCACAAGAATGTCCACCTCGGAATCCGCCTTGATGTCTCCCGCAGTTACCTCGCATTCGCCCTCTGCTTCGATATATATGGTCTTGGGTCCTTCGCCGTAAAGCTTCGCGGTAAGTCCCTTTAAATTAAGGATTATCTCCGTAACGTCCTCCTTAACTCCGGGAATTGTCGTAAGCTCATGATGTACGCCGTCGATCTTAACAGATGTCACGGCGACACCCGGTAAGGAGGATAGCAGCACTCTTCTAAGGCTGTTGCCGAGCGTTATGCCATAGCCGCGCTCAAGAGGCTCTAATACAAACCTTCCGTAAGTGCCGTTGCTTTTCAGCTCTTCGGTCTCGATCTCCGGCTTTTCTATTTTTTCAAGCATTTAAAACCCTCCTGTTTTTCAAAAACTCTTGCTGGTTTACGAGTAAATGTCCGGTTTTAAGCCGCTGTATTATTACTTGGAATACAGCTCGACGATGAGGTGCTCTTCGACCTCGTAATCGAGATCGTCCTTTACGGGAGCACGAAGGACCTTAGCTGTCTGATTATCCTTATTTACCTCCAGCCATGCGGGAGTAAGTCTGTCGGCAGTGCCTTCTATGATCTGCTTGAATTTTTCGCTCTTCTTGCTCTTTTCGCTCAAAGCGATAACGTCTCCTACCTTTACTCTGTAAGAGGGAATGTCTACTCTTTGTCCGTTTACAAGAAAATGACCGTGCGTTACAAGCTGACGGGATTCTCTTCTTGTGAGCGAAAGTCCCATTCTGAATACAACGTTGTCAAGTCTTGATTCGAGACAGGTTATGAGATTTTCACCTGCCTGACCCTCCATTTTCTGTGCGGTCTCAAAGGTATGTCTGAACTGCTTCTCGAGCACGCCGTAGATAAATCTCAGCTTCTGCTTTTCCTTGAGCTGCATTCCGTATTCTGATACCTTTTTTCTCTTGCCGGCGTTAGGATCTCTCTTGGTCTCCTTGCCTACGCCCATTACCATAGGGCTTATACCCAGCTCCCTACAGGTTTTAAGGATAGGTTTTCTTGTTACTGCCATGTTTAAATTTACCTCCGTTTTTTAATGTTGTATCGGATCCGGAAAATATTTTTCCGAAAATATTTTCTATCCGACTTTGAGTAAACTGCACTCAAATTGGTTTATTATACGCGTCTCCTCTTGGGGGGACGGCAGCCGTTGTGAGGGATAGGGGTAACGTCTTTTATCATTCTTACCTCGAGCTCCTCCGACTGAAGCGCTCTGATAGCGGCTTCTCTGCCCGCTCCGGGACCCTTAACGTATACCTCAACGATCTTGAGTCCGTGCTCCTTTGCAGCTCTTGCGGCGGTCTCAGCCGCTGTCTGCGCGGCGAACGGGGTGCTCTTCTTAGAGCCGCGGAAGCCTAATCCGCCTGCGGACGCCCACGAGATCGCGTTGCCCTGCATATCGGTGATGGTAACTATCGTGTTGTTAAAGGTAGACTGAATGTGTACCTGTCCCTGTTCGATATTTTTTCTTTCGCGGCGGCGGCGAACAACCTTTTTAGTCTGAGCCATGTTTCTTTAGTCCCTCCTTACTTCTTCTTGTTGGCTATGGTCTTAACAGGTCCCTTGCGAGTTCTTGCGTTGGTCTTTGTTCTCTGTCCTCTTACGGGAAGACCCTTTCTGTGACGAACGCCCCTGTAGCAGCCTATTTCAACAAGTCTCTTGATATTGAGCGCGACTTCTCTTCTGAGATCGCCCTCAACGGTAACGTTGTGATCTATATATTCACGAAGTTTTGAAACATCGTCCTCTGACAGATCCTTTACTCTTGTGTCGGGATCTACTCCTGTCGCCGCAAGGATCTTAGCAGATGTTTTCTGACCGATTCCGTAGATATAAGTGAGTCCTATCTCAACTCTTTTATCTCTCGGAAGGTCTATTCCAGCAATACGAGCCATTATAGCTACACCTCCAAATTCGGTTTGTTAACCCTGACGCTGCTTGTGCTTGGGGTTCTGGCATATTACCATGACCTTGCCTTTTCTCTTGATAACTTTGCACTTTTCGCACATAGGTTTAACTGAAGGTCTTACTTTCACTTGAAATACCTCCTTCAAATAATCGCGCTTTTTTCTTAGCGCACTAATGCTTATGGGTTTTTTATGAAAAGCTTACTTAGCTCTCCATGTGATCCTTCCCTTGGTGAGATCGTAAGGCGACATTTCTACCGTCACCTTGTCTCCGGGAACTATACGAATGTAATTCATACGAAGCTTTCCGGATATCTGTGCCAATATCTTGTGTCCGTTGGCAAGCTCGACTCTGAAAGTAGCGTTAGGCAGAGCCTCGGTGACTAATCCTTCCAGCTCGATAACATCTTCTTTTGACATAAATCAGTGCATTCCTTTCGCAGTTTCTTCCTCGGGGGCAGTCAGAATTATGCAGCCGGTCTCGGTAACGGCTACCGTGTGCTCAAAATGAGCGGACAGCTTGCCGTCGACGGTTTTGGTAGTCCAGCCGTCGTCTAAGATCCTTACGCCCGGCTCGCCCATGTTTATCATAGGCTCTATGGCTATTACCATTCCCGGACGAAGCCTCGGACCGTGACCTGCTTTTCCGTAATTGGGCACCTCGGGATCCTCGTGAAGATCGTGTCCTACTCCGTGTCCGCAGAAATCTCTGACTATGCTGTATCCGTTGTCCTCGTTATATTTTTGGATCGCTGCGCCGAGATCGCCTATTCTCACGCCCGGTTTTACCATTTTTATGGCGAGGTACAGACTTTCCTCGGTCGATCTCATCAGCGCCCTTGCTTCCTCGGAGACCTCTCCGACAGCAAAGGTCTTGCAGGAATCCCCGTGAAAACCGTCGATATAAGCTCCGACGTCTACCGAAACGATATCGCCCTCTTTTATTATCTGCGGTCCGGGTATTCCGTGTATTACCACATCGTTTATAGAAATGCAGGCGCTTCCCGCAAATCCGCCGTAGCCTAAGAAGCTCGGCTTCGCTCCGTGAGATGTGATATATTTTCTTACGGCGGTATCCAGCTCTTTAGTCGTCATTCCCGGACGCAGCGCTTTTTCAGCCGCGCCGAGCGCGCCGGCGGTTATTATCCCCGCCCTGCGCATTTTTTGGATATCGCCCTGCGACTTAATAGAAATCATTATTCTTTAACCTTTAAGCGCCTCAAGCGTCAGCTTAGAGGTATCGGCTACCTCCTCCTGTCCGACAACGGTAGTCAGCTTGCCCTGAGCCTGATAGTAGTCTTTAAGGGGAGCTGTCTGCTCATGATAGGTCTTGAGTCTGCTCTTTACGGTCTCCGGCTCATCGTCCTTGCGGATAACGAGCTGCTTGCCGCAAACATCGCAAACGCCTTCGGTCTTGGGAGGATTATAGATAGTGTGGAAGGTAGCGCCGCAGTCGAGGCAGACTCTTCTGCCGCTCATGCGCTGTTCTATCTTCTCGTCCGGCACATAGATCTCTATTACCTTGTCTATCTTGACTCCCATAGCGTCGAGCGCTTCCGCCTGCGGTACTGTTCTCGGGAAGCCGTCAAGAATGAAGCCGTTCTGCGCGTCGGGTTCTTTGATCCTGTCCTTTAAGATACCGATAACGATATCGTCCGAAACAAGCGCGCCCGCGTCCATTGCCGCTTTTGCTTTAAGACCGTACTCGGTGCCCGCTTTAACGGCGGCTCTGAGCATATTTCCGGTCGAGATCGTGGGAATGTTCAGTTCCTTGCAGATTACCTCCGCCTGCGTGCCTTTTCCTGCGCCCGGAGCGCCCAGTAAAATAAGGTTCATATCTCTTTTCCTCCTTTTCGTCAGTCGAGGAAGCCCTGATGGTGACGCATCATCATCTGAGATTCCATAGTTCTTGCGGTTTCAAGCGCAACGCTTACAACGATGAGTATGCTCGTTCCGCCCATAGCTACAGGCAGCGCGGTCAGCGACTGGAATATTATCGGGAAGAGCGCGATAAGTCCCAAGAAGAAAGCTCCTACAAGAGTTATTTTGCTCAGTACGCGTCTGAGATAATCAACAGTCGGTTTGCCGGGACGGATACCGGGTATCTGTCCGTTTGACTGGCGCAGATTGTTCGCTATTTCAAGCGGGTTATACTGCATCGAAATATAGAAATAGTTGAATGCTATTATAAGAATGAAATAAAGTACACCGTACACCGGGTGTGTATAGCTGAACACTCTCAGTACCTTTTCGTAAAATCCGCCCGGCTTGGGAGTTATGAACAGCTCAAGCGTTGAGGGCAGCGACATGAACGCCATAGCGAAGATTATCGGAAGAACGCCCGCCATTGATACCTTTATCGGCAGGTAGGTGTTCTGACCGCCGTACTGCTTTCTGCCGACAACGCGCTTTGCGTATGCTATCGGCACTCTTCTTTCGGCGTTGTTCATGAAAACGATCAGCGCGATCATGAGTATATAGATGATAAGAAGCAGCGGAACGAGTATCTTGTTCTTAGAGCCCTCCTCGCCCATAAGGGAGATGAGCTGGATAAGATCGGTCGGTATCCTCGCGATGATTCCCGCAAAGAGGAGCATTGATATACCGTTTCCGATACCCTTTTCACTGATAAGGTTTCCGAGCCAGATGGTAAGGAACGAGCCTGCGGTGAAGCACATGATTATTACTATCTCGGAAAAGATCTTAGCGAATTTTCCGTCGGTATAATCCATGTAGACAAGCGCGCCGGTCTTGTTCTTCAGGGTAAGATAATACGCCCACGCCTGGAATACGCTTATTCCGAGAGCGGTATATCTTGTTACCTTATCTAACTTCTTTCTGCCCTCCATACCCTCCTTCGCGAGCTTTTCAAGCGGCGGCAGAGCGTAGGTCAGCAGCTGGATAATGATCTGTGCGTTGATATAAGGCGCGACCGAGAGCGCCATTATCGTACCGTTCGAGAAATTATCTCCCGAAAGTACGTTTAAATAACTGAAAATGTTGCCTGCGGCGTTCTGGTCCTCAAACCAGCTTTTGAGCACCGCGGTATCGAGGTAAGGAACGGGGATCGCTCCGCCGATCCTGTAAATGATGATGATCAATAATGTATACAGCAGCTTTTTTCTTAGCTCCGGGGTAGCCCAGACGTTTTTAAATGTCTGTAACACTATTACATCACCTCAGCCTTCCCGCCTGCCTTTTCGATTTTTTCTTTGGCAGCCGCCGTGAATTTGGCGGCTTTAACGGTAAGGTTCTTTGTGAGTTCGCCGTCTCCGAGGATCTTTATGCCGTCAAGCTCCTTCTTGATAAGTCCGGACGCTTTAAGCAGCTCGGCGTCCACAACTGTGCCGTCCACAAAGCTGTTCAGTGCCGATACGTTTACTGTAGCATATTCGGTCCTGAAAATGTTATTGAAGCCGCGCTTAGGTATTCTTCTCGCAAGCGTGGTCTGTCCGCCTTCAAAACCGGGTCTGACTCCGCCGCCCGAACGCGCCTTCTGTCCTTTATGACCCTTTCCTGCCGTCTTGCCCTGTCCCGAGCCGTGTCCTCTGCCTATTCTCTTGACAGCCTTTACCGAACCGGGTGCGGGTGATAATTCGTGCAGTTTCATTGCTTTTGCACCTCCTAACCTTAGCCTTCCGTCACTTTTACAAGGTGTGAAATTACCTTTATTTTTCCCTGAGTCTGAGGATTGTCCGGCTGAACGGTCTCAGCTCCTATCTTTTTAAGACCCAGTGAATGCGCGGTAGCGATCTGCTTTTTGGACTTGGAATTCAGGCTTCTTACAAGCGTGATTTTAAGATTTGCCATTGCCTTGTCCTCCTTAACCTAAAATTTCCTTTATGGTCTTGCCTCTTTTAGCGGCGACCTCCTCTGCGGATCTTACCGATGCAAGACCGTTGAATGTCGCTCTTACAACGTTTGAAGGATTATTTGAACGAAGTGATTTTGTTCTTATATCCTTTATTCCCGCTACCTCTACGACCGCTCTGACCGGACCGCCGGCTATAACTCCGGTACCGGGTGCGGCAGGCATCAGAAGCACCTCGCCCGCTCCGAATTTTCCTACGATCTCATGAGGGATAGTCGTACCCTTGAGCGAGATCTTTATAAGATTTTTCTTAGCGTCCTCGATACCCTTGCGGATAGCGTCGGGAACCTCTCCCGATTTGCCGAGACCGAAGCCTATCGTTCCGTTTCCGTCTCCGACTACGACAAGCGCGGAAAACTTCATTATACGTCCGCCCTTAACGGTCTTTGATACTCTGTTTATTGCAACGACCTTCTCAGTAAGCTCCAGTCCTGCAGCGTCTATTAAAGCCAAAAGTAAAACCTCCTCTTTTTAGAACTTGAGTCCGCCTTCGCGAGCTCCCTCTGCCAATTCCTGAACGCGGCCGTGATATACATAACCGCCTCTGTCAAATACGACTTCGGTTATTCCCTTTTCAGCAGCGCGCTTTGCTATAAGCTCACCGACTCCGCGCGCGCCCTCTTTGTTCGCGCCGTTTCCTTCAAAATCCTTTGAAAGCGACGAAGCGCTGCAAAGCGTTACGCCTGCGGTATCGTCTATTATCTGAGCATATATATGCTTAGAGGAGCGGAATACATTAAGGCGGGGGCACTGCGCCGTGCCGCTGACCTTTGTGCGGACTCTGGCGTGTCTTTTTGCTCTTGCCTTTGCTCTGTCAAGCTTTTTAACCATTGCTATTCTCTCCTTCTCAATTACTTCTTGCTGCCCTTGCCTGCCTTGCCTTCCTTATGGATGACATATTCGCCAAGGTAGCGGATACCCTTGCCCTTATAAGGCTCCGGCGGACGCTTCTCGCGTATCTCGCAGGCAAACTGACCCACTTCCTGCTTGTCGATGCCCGAAACTATTATCTGATTGGGCTGCGGCACATCGAGCTTTATCGTATCGGTCTCGCTTACTACGACAGGGTGTGAGAAGCCTAAGCTCAAATTAACGTTCTTGCCCTGCTTCTGCGCTCTGTAGCCGACGCCGACTATTTCAAGCGTTTTGGAATATCCTTCGGTAACTCCCGTTACCATATTGCTGATAAGCGTTCTTGTAAGTCCGTGAAGCGATTTATGAAGCTTATCCTCGCTCGGACGCTCAACGGTTATAACGCCGTCAGCACATTTTATTATCATATCCTTGTTATATGACTTTGTGAGCGTGCCCTTGGGTCCCTTTACCGTAACGACGTTTCCGTCCGCTATGGTCACATCTACTCCGGCGGGAACTGAAATGGGCTTGATACCTATTCTTGACATAATTGTCCTCCTTACCAGATGAATGCGAGGACCTCGCCGCCGACGTTGAGCTCTCTCGCCTTTTTATCGGTAATTACTCCCTTGGAGGTGGATACTATCGCAACTCCGAGTCCCTTCATTACCTTGGGAAGCTCTTCGCAGCCGGCATATATACGAAGTCCGGGCTTTGATACTCTTCTGAGTCCGGTTATTACCGGGTTCCTGTTCTCGTCATATTTCAGAGTAACTCTGATGATACCCTGCTTTCCGTCGTCTATCACCTTATAGTCCTTTATATATCCCTCGTCGAGAAGGATCTGTGTGATCGACTTCTTCATGTTGGAAGCGGGAATGTCAACCGTTGCGTGCTTTGCACCGCTCGCGTTGCGGATCCTCGTAAGCAGATCCGCAATTGTATCAGTTATCTGCATCTTTTAATTAACCTCCCTCTTTTACCAGCTTGCTTTCTTCACTCCGGGGATCTTGCCCTGATGCGCGAGTTCTCTGAAGCAGATACGGCAAATTCCGTATTTTCTCAAATATGCGTGCGGTCTGCCGCAGATCTTGCATCTGTTGTAAGCGCGGGTGGAGAATTTGGGTTCAGCCTGCTGCTTGTTTATCATAGCCTTCTTAGCCATTTAAATTACCCTCCTCTTACTGCTTTGCAAACGGCGCGCCCAGAAGCGACAAAAGCTCCTTAGCCTCTTCGTCCGTCTTTGCGGTCGTTATAAAGTTGATGTCCATGCCGCGCACCTTGTCGATCTTATCATATTCGATCTCGGGGAAGATAAGCTGCTCCTTGATGCCGGTAGAGTAGTTTCCTCTGCCGTCAAACGAGTTGCCGTTTATTCCTCTGAAGTCTCTTACTCTCGGGAACGCCACGTTGAACAGTCTGTCTACAAATTCATACATTCTGTCCGCTCTGAGCGTTACCTTTACGCCGATGATCTGTCCGTCTCTGAGCTTGAAGTTCGCAACGCTCTTTTTCGCCTTGCAGACTATCGGCCTCTGTCCGGTTATCGCGGCAAGATCCGCCATTATAGCGTCGATCACCTTTTTGTTATCCTTATCTGCGCCGCAGCCGACGTTTATTACTACCTTGTCGAGCTTCGGGATCTGCATTACGTTCTCATACTTGAATTTCTTCATCAGGGCAGGAGCTACGTCTGATACATAATATTCTTTTAATCTTGCAGCCATAGTTTCTTACTCCTCCTTAATTAAAATTCCTCTCCGCAGCCTTCGTTTTTGCAAACTCTGACCTTGGAGCCGTCCTCGAGAAGCTTGTGTGCTACTCTCGTGGTCTTTCCGCACTTGGGGCAGACAAGCTGTACCTTTGAAGCGTAGAGCGCGCCCTCTGCTTCAACTATTCCGCCCTGCTGTCCCATAGCTCTGGGCTTTAAGTGCTTGCTGACCTTGTTTACACCCTCAACGATTACCTTTCCTTCCTTAGGGGAGACTGCCATTACCGTTCCCTTGAGACCCTTGCTCTTTCCGGAAAGAACTACTACGGTGTCGCCGGTCTTAACGTGTACCTTATTCATTAACGACGCCTCCTAATCAAAGTACCTCGGGAGCAAGCGAGAGGATCTTCATATAATCCTTTTCTCTCAGCTCCTTCGCCACAGGTCCGAATATACGGGTACCTCTGGGGTTTTTATCTTCTTTTATTATTACGGCAGCGTTCTCGTCAAAACGGATATATGTTCCGTCTGCTCTTCTGAGTCCGCTCGCCGAACGTACTATCACTGCTTTTACAACGTCGCCCTTCTT
>CANQCJ010000057.1 GCA_947589205.1 uncultured Ruminococcus sp.
AAGGTCGCTGACGCTATGCTCTGGCAGGGTATCTGATAACCCCGAAAAAAATACACAAAAATAATAGAGGTCTGTATTTTAACGTACAGACCTCTTTTTGTTTCAGAAGATAAGCCGTCTTACGGTGTCTACATGATAGTATTTAAGCTTAGACACCGGCTCGACCTTGATACCGTCACAGCTGTTCATGGCGTGTACCATTTTTCCGCTGCCTATGTACATCGCAACGTGCGAACGGTAGTTTAAAATTATCAGATCTCCCGGCTGCATACTGCTGAGGCTGACGCTCTTCCCCTTTGTCGCCTGAGAGCTTACGCTGTGAGAAATGCTCTGACCTATCTGCGCATAGCACTGCATGGTGAGTCCCGAGCAGTCGGTATTCTTAAACGATGCCGCGCCGTAGCTGTAGCTGCCGCCGTTCATGCTCCTGCCGTATTCGCTGACGATATACCTCTGCGCCGTAACGCGTAAAGCGCGCGAAACGCATGAAGCCTTGACATACCTTCCGCTGCCGTCGAGCAGCTTGACATAGCTGTTGTCAGCCGTCTTGATACTCTTTCCCGCGCAAAGCGCACCCGTTGCGCTGCAAAGCGCGCCCTTGGCGTATGTCTTAGCCTTAGCCGATGAGCTTTTTTTCATCTTTCCGCCCGTCAGCTTGTAAAACGCCGTGCCTTTATTAATAGTATAGTAGGTGTACGAGCTTGTCTTGACGCTTATAGAAGCGGCTCTGCCGGCTTTTTCGCCGTTTTTGTCCACCGGGGTAACGGTTATGGTGTAATTGGTGTCCGGCTTGAAATATTTTCCATTGTCGTAAAGACTTATTTTTTTCGCACCGGCTTTTTTGACCGTCTTGACGAGGTGACTGCTAACCCTGACCTCGAAGCGGACGTTTGAAGCGAAATCCCCCGCGTTGTCGGTCGAAATGACTATCCTGTCGGCAAAGACCGCATAGACGCTGAGCTTCGGGGCGATGTCTGCGGCAGACGCGCTTATCTGCCCGACAAAAACAAATACCGCCGCAAGCAGCAGACTGACTCCTCTTTTGACTAAATTATTCAATTTCATACTTTTCCTCCTGTTTCTTGACAGAGCGCACAATTTGCGTAGTTCATTTTTGTGCATACTGCCTTGACACGAGTTATATTATAGCACAAAACTTATCGTTTGCAAAGCTTTTTCAAAAAAGTTTGGTCATCTACATCAAATCGCGTAACTATTTTGTAACTTATTGTTACCGATGCACAATGTTTTTGCTAAATTAATGCAAGCCTGTCAAATGCCGCCGAATGCGGTCTGAAAGCCGAAAATAGTAAAAATGCACAAAAAGTTGAACAAAATCGGGTGCAAATTAAGTAAAAATTTTTTGCGTTAGCTCTTGACAATTCGGGAAAAATAGTATAAACTAATATTAGCACTCTAAGAGGGTGAGTGCTAACACTCCGAAGTAAAAAGTGCTAACCGCAGACTTCGGGCGTGTCCATCGAGGAGCTGAGGTCTTATGGACAGCAGAAAATTAAAAATTTTACAAGCGGTCGTCGATGAATATATCGTTACCGGAGAACCTGTCGGCTCTAAAACCATCATGAAGCGCGTCAGCGCGTCCTCCGCCACGATACGAAACGAAATGGCGGAGCTTGAAAAACAGGGCTACCTTGAGCAGCCGCACACTTCGGCGGGCAGGATACCGACCTACAACGGCTATCGGCTGTATGTCGATTCGCTCATGGAACGCGACCCGCTGAGCGATGAGGAAAAGCGTATGCTCGATTCTATGCTCGATCTCGACGCCTCCTCCGAGGAGGAGCTTGTAAGCTCCGCTTCGCTCGCGCTTTCACAGCTCACGAGCTGCGCTTCGGTAGTAGCCAGCTCCGCGCCGAAATTTTCGCTCATCGCCAAGGTCGAGGTCATTCCTACCGGAAAACGAATGTACGTTATCCTAATGATAACCTCCAATGGCAGGATAAAAAACAAGACCTGCCGCTTAGAATTCGACCTTACGCATGAGCAGTTAGAATTTTTTGACAATTATCTTGCCGAAAACCTCACCGGACTGCCGATAGACGAGATAGGCGAGGAGCTTTTTGAGCAGATAAAGACCGCGATGGGCGCGTACATGATGTCGCTTTCGCCGCTGCTTACAGAGCTTGTGACGCTCGCTAAGGAAATGACCGCGAAGGATATCATGCTTAGGGGCGAGAAAAATCTTCTGACCTGTAAGGATTTCGACCAGACGGAGATCATAGATTTTCTCGACAACCGCCGCGAGATCGCGAGATTTTTCGACGACAGCTTCAGCGAATTGCAGATAAGCTTTTCGCCCGAAAACGACGGCTTTGCGATACGCAATTCCTCGATAATAACAGCGCCCTTCAAAAAAAGCGGTCACACCGCGGGCGCGCTCGGACTTATAGGTCCTATGAGGATAGATTATAAAAAATTTATTCCGTATCTGGAATATTTTACCCAGCGTATAACCGATCTGCTATCGGAAAATGAGCAGAATGATGAAAACGATCAAGGAGGACTTTAGCGATATGGACGAGGAAAAGGAAATAAATACCGCCGAACAGCCGACAGAAGAGGAACAGACCGAAGCCGCTTCTCCGGAGGAGGAAGCTCCGCAGGAGGAGGACGTTACGGCGAAGCTTCAAAAGGAGCTTGACGAGCAAAAGGACAAATATCTGCGGCTAATGGCTGAATATGACAATTACAGGAAACGCACCGCCAAGCAGCAGCTTGAAATAAGAGACAACGCCGTCGGCGACACCGTGCTCGGCATTCTCGCCGTTTACGATAATTTCGCCAGAGCGGTAGAAACCGAATCGACCGATGAAAAATACAAATCGGGCGTTGAGATGATCTTCAAGCAGTTTACCGCGTGGCTGGAAAAGATGAATATAACTCTCTGGGACCCCACCGGAGAACCGTTCGACCCGTCCACGGCTAACGCCGTCAGCACTATCGAGGACGCTGAGCTTGGCGAAAATGTTGTGGCGCAGGTCTATGAAGAGGGCGTAAAGCTCGGCGAAAGGGTGCTCAGATACCCTACAGTTGTTGTAGCAAACCCGTAGGTCAGCGTCTGAGCGAAGGCTCAGACCTCTCACCTCTTAAAAGCAAAGCGTTCTTACCTCTTTGCAGCAATTTTCGATTTTCGGATATATGAAAATAAAACAATAACATTTTAATTAAGGAAAGGTTTTGATCTAAATGTCAAAGGTAATAGGAATCGACTTAGGAACAACAAACTCCTGCGTAGCGGTCGTTGAGGGCGGCGAAGCGGTAGTTATCCCCAACAGCGAGGGCGCAAGGACTACTCCGTCCGTTGTCGGCGTTTCCAAAAACGGCGACAGACTTATCGGTCAGGTCGCTAAAAGACAGGCTGTGACCAACTATAAGGACACGGTAATTTCCATCAAGCGTCATATGGGCAGCGATTACAAGGCGACTATGGGCGGCAAGGAGTACACTCCGCAGGAAATTTCCGCTATGATACTCCAGAAGCTCAAGACCGACGCAGAAAGCTACCTCGGCGAAAAGGTGACCGAAGCGGTAATAACCGTTCCGGCATACTTCACCGACGCACAGCGTCAGGCGACTAAGGACGCTGGTCAGATCGCAGGACTTAACGTAAGAAGAATTATAAACGAGCCGACGGCAGCCGCGCTTTCCTACGGTATCGACAAGGAAGAGGATCAGAAGGTCATGGTATACGACCTGGGCGGCGGTACGTTCGATGTTTCGATAATCGAAATGGGCGACGGCGTTACGGAGGTCCTTGCTACCGCCGGAAACAACCACTTGGGCGGCGACGACTTCGATCAGAAGATAATCGACTGGATGATAGAAGAATTTAAGGCGCAGGAGGGAATTGATCTTTCCAAGGACCCGATGGCTATGCAGAGACTTAAAACCGAAGCGGAGCTTAGAAAGATAGAGCTTTCCTCCACCGCCTCGACGACCATAAGCCTGCCCTATATAACCGTTTCGGCTGACGGTCCGAAGCACCTCGAGCTTACGCTCACACAGGCTAAATTCAATCAGCTCACCGCCGACCTCGTTGAAAAGACGATGGGACCCGTTCGTCAGGCTTTGAGCGATTCGGGACTCAGCGTAAGCGACCTCAACAAAGTCCTCATGGTAGGCGGTTCTTCAAGAATACCCGCCGTTCAGGAGGCGGTAAAGAATCTTATCGGCAAGGAGCCGTTCAAGGGTATAAACCCCGATGAGTGCGTAGCTCTCGGCGCGGCGTATCAGGGCGGTATCTTAGGCGGAGACGTTGAAAACGGTCTGCTGCTGCTCGACGTTACTCCCCTTTCACTCAGTATCGAGACCGCCGGCGGCGTTGCGACAAAGATGATAGAGCGCAACACCACCATTCCTACCAAAAAATCACAGATCTTCTCGACCTATGCGGACAATCAGACCGCCGTCGATATAAACGTTTTACAGGGCGAACGCGAGTTTGCCAAGGACAACAAGCAGCTCGGAATGTTCCGTCTTGACGGAATAGCTCCCGCGCCGAGAGGTATCCCGCAGATCGAGGTAACGTTCGATATCGACGCTAACGGCATCGTTCACGTTTCCGCAAAGGATCTCGGCACCGGCAAGGAACAGAACATCACGATAACCTCCTCTACCAATATGTCCAAGGACGATATCGACAAGGCTGTAAGAGAAGCCGAAGCGTTCGCCGCCGAGGACAAGAAGAAAAAGGAAGAGGTCGATGCGAGAAACGCCGCAGATCAGCTCGCGTTCCAGTGTGAAAAATCGCTCGGCGAGTTCGGCGACAAGGTAAACGCTTCGGACAAGGCGGACGTTGAAGCAAAGATCGCGGCTGTAAAGGACGCGCTCAAGGGCAGCGATGTTGAAGCGATAAAATCGGCTCACAAGGCTCTCGAGGAGTGCTTCCAGAAGGTAGCCACCAACGTTTACCAGCAGGCTGCGGCTCAGGCGCAGGCTAACGGCGGCGCACAGGGCGGAATGGGCGGCTTCGACCCGAACAGCATGAGCGGCGGCTCGAACGGCGGCGGAAACGACGATGTTATCGACGCGGAATTTACCGACTAAACTAACCGAATAAAAACGAAAAGAACGGCGGCTTTATAAACCGCTGTTCTGTCGTATTGGTTTTTTGTTGATTGGAGAATAATATGGCTGAAAATAAAAGAGACTATTACGAGGTGCTCGGCGTTGACAAAAACGCTTCTGCCGATGACATAAAAAAGGCTTTCCGCAAGCAGGCAAGGCTCTATCACCCCGATCTTCACCCGAACGACAAGGAGTGCGAAGCTAAATTCAAGGAGATAAACGAAGCCCACGATGTGCTTTCCGACCCCGACAAGCGCGCAAAATACGATCAGTTCGGCTTTGCGGGCGTTGATCCGAATTACGGCGCGGGCGCAGGCGCGGGCGGCTTCGGCGGCTTCGGAGGATTTTCCTCCGGTGGATTTACCTCCGGAGGCTTCGGCGGCGTCGACGATATTCTTAACGCATTCTTCGGCGGCGGCTCGTCAAGACGCGCCAATCCGAACGCTCCGAGACGCGGCGAAGATATCGAGACCAATCTCACGCTCGAATTTATGGAGGCATGCAAGGGCACGCAGGCTAACGTCAGGATCACGAGAATGGAGACCTGTCCCGATTGTCACGGCTCGGGCGCGGCTAAGGGCACGTCCAAGCGCACCTGCCCCGACTGCAACGGCACCGGAAGCGTTAAAATTACCCAGAACACGCCGTTCGGCGCATTTTCTCAAACTACCCGCTGCAATAAGTGCGGCGGCAAGGGTACGATAATCGACGACCCCTGCTCGACCTGTTCCGGCAGAGGGCGCGTCCGCAAGACTATCAGCCGCACCGTCGGCATTCAGCCGGGCGTTTATGACGGCGCGACAATGAGCGTGCGCGGTGAGGGCAGTCAGGGCATAAACGGCGGACCAAGCGGAGACCTGTATATAAATATCCGCGTAAAAAGCGACCCGATCTTTGAGCGCAGAGATACCTTCGACATCTGGACGGAGATACCGCTCACCTACGCACAGGCGGCTCTCGGCGCTAAGATAGACGTGCCGACCATCGACGGAAACGTCAGCTACGACGTTCCCGAGGGCACTCAGCCGGGTACGGTGTTCAGAATGCGCGGCAAGGGCGTTAAAAAGGGCAACAGTCCCGAACGCGGAGATCATTATTTCAAGATAAGCATTGAAGTGCCCAAGGGACTTAACCGCGAACAAAAGGAGCTGCTCGAGCAGTTTGAGCATTCGCTCGACCAGAAAAAGAATTACAAAAAGCGCGAGTCGTTCTTCGACAAGCTCAAAGAAAAATTCAAATAAAAAAAGAACCTCCGTGTGCTTTTAAAACACACGGAGATTTTTTATGATCCGTAGATTTATCAAACGACCTTGCCTATGCCGAAATCGCCCGAGGCATAATCGTTATCATCGGTATACAGCGATTCGTCAAAATCGTAATCGTCAAAGTCGTAGTCGCCTACTCCTCCGCCGTAATCCTGACTGTAATCATAGTCGTCATAGTCGCTCATATCGTAATTGTCCTGAGAACCGAAAATCTCATCGTAAAGCTCATCGCCGACAATGCTCTTGACAGAAGCCTGCCAGCCCTCAACGTCGCAGCCCTCGAGGTAGCTGTCCATTCCGGCTTCGTCCGCCATGTTGTACATTGTGCCGGTCGGAACGGTTATATCTGAAGCGTCCGTAGTCTGACCCTTCATGCTGACAGTTCCGAAGTCCTCGCCGTCCGCTTTCATCGAAAAGCTCATGTCAAAGCTTTCGCCGCTGTTGTTGAAGGTGTATACCATTTCGCCGTCGTCTGCGGTGATCTTCATTGTGCCTGTCAGCGAATCGTCAGTCGCGGTCACTTGGTCGCAGGTGAAGGTGACGGTCTCCTGCATTATCGGCAGCTCCGCATCAGGGCTTTCATAGTCATATGCTCTGTAATCTTCAGTATAGCTTACAAAGCTTATGCTGCCGTCAAGAGTGTCGCCGTCAAGGGTCAGCGCGCCGGCTGCGGTCATGCCTGTGCCGTCGTCCTCCATAAAGCTCCAGTCAACTATGTAAGCGTCATCGGTCGAAGCGCAGATAGCGTATACCTCTTCGGGTGTGCCGCCCTCCTCGGGATTTTTCACGCTGAAGCCCTGTACCTCGTCGCCGTTGTAGTAAATTTCAATATTTACCGTTTCACCGGTGCCGTTGGTGTTTTCGAGCATCGACTGCCACATATTGTTGTATTCCTCTTCGTCCGAGCCGAGCGAATCAACGATAAAGCTCTTCATCGTCTCGTCCGCTTTCCACTTGTCGCTTACCGCGTTTATCACCTTTACGAAATCGTCATAGGTCACAGCGTAAGCCTTGGTGGTAAGCTCGACCGACTTGCCGCCCTGCTCTACCCTGCGGTTCGCGCCGTCTGTCGCGGCGGGAGCGTTGTCCTTTATCGTGTCGCCGTAGCTCTCGATATCTGTAAACAGCGCGTCAAAATCAACGTTTTCGAGCGCGTCAATGCTCGATGTATCCGGCGTATCCTCTGTTACCTCAAAACTGCTGCCGCTTAACGAATCCTTCATAGCCGACTGTATATCCTCGGCAGTCGCGGTAAGATAAGCGTCGCTCAATTCCGGCACCTTGACATACACTGTTTCGCTCTCGTTGTCGTAAACAGCGTTGAGCGTGATAAGGCTCTGAGAATCGTATTTCATGTTGTAATCTACCGCCGAGAGCTTATCCTTCTGCTTGGCATCCACCGTCATGGAGATCGGCTTTATATCGGGTTCGGCAGAACCGGGCGCATATGAAAGCTCCATGCTGTAGCCGCCCTCAAGCTCGCCCTTTGCTATCTGCTGGGCTTTGTCAAGCTGCGCCTCGATGTTGCTTGCAGCCTGGTCTATCGTCAAAGACGCGCTCTTGCCGCCGTCCTTTTCGTCCTTTGCGGCTTTAGCCGAACCGCCGTCGTCCTTTACAAATTTAAAGTAATAACCCGCTCCCGAGCCGACTACCGTCACCGCGAGTACGCCGGCAAGCACCGGGGTGAGCATTGATTTTTTAACCATGATATGTTCCTCCTTGTTTTGTTTTTCTTATAATCCGTGTGAAATTTTATTAAGCTCGTTCTGCATCAGGCAATAGTCGATTATCCAAAGACCGCATACCGACAGTATCAGGTAAAGTACAGCGTTGCTCGACTGCGGCAGACCGCGCTGAATGTTGAAATTATCGAGGATCTCTCCGCGCTTGTATGCCCAGTAAAAGCCGTAGATACCGCAGGTGACTAATGTCAGCAGAACCGACATTCCGCCCGAGGTCGCATTCGGGTCGCCGCTGAGCTTGTTGGTGTCGTCCGTCAGGCAGATAAACCAGTAAAGCCCGTAAATTCCGCAGGTGACAAACGATAAAACTATCGCCGTAACGATGTTTCTTTCGACAAGCCCGAAGCTGTTGCCGAAAAACTGCGCCTGATCATACTGCTGCTGAGGCTGATTATACTGCTGTGCCTGGTTATACTGCTGCTGTGCTTGGTTATATTGCTGCTGAGCCTGCTGATAGCTATAGTCCTGATATTGCTTCTGTTCATCGCCCGCAAGGTTCGTTCCGCAGAACGGGCAGAATTTTTTGCTTTCGTCCTCTATCTGCGCCCCGCAGTTACTGCAAAACATTTCAACCACTCCCCTTATTTTATTAAAACTTTTAACACAATTAAGCCGTCCGTCTCCTTAGCAATAATTATAGCACATTGGCAAATCTTTGTCAAGAGTTTTACAGATAAATTTTTTTACATTTTGAATACAAATTATATAAATCCCTCCTCCATCAGGAAGGAATAAAGCTGACTGTACCGTCTCTCGACGGGGAAAGCGACCTTTTTCTGCGCTATCATGTTTTCAAGCTCCGCCTTTGAGACCCACTTAGCCCCCTCGGTCTCGCCCTTTTGCAGCTTTATTTCGCTTATATCCGTATCCCGCCTTAAAAAGAAGCAGTCGATGAACGCGGCAGCTTCTCTGACGGTCTTTATAAGCTTAAACTCACCTTTTTCGGCGGAAATTCCCGTTTCCTCAAAAAGCTCCCGCCCGGCGGCGGTAAAGCTGTCCTCTCCGGCAAGGACAGAACCCGCGGTAAATTCCCACAAGCCGGGGTAGGTCTCCTTATCCTTTGAGCGAAGCGTGCAGAGCAGCTTTCCGTGACTGTTCATCGTTACTATCATGACCGCGACATGATATGATCCGCTCATCGGCTTCATGCTCCCGCGCAGTATCGTTTTCCCGAGCGGCTGTCGGTTTTCGTCATATAAGTCCCAATATTCAGCCATTTTTTCTCACCTCGTTTTTCTAAGCTCTTTAAAAAAATCCTTCATAAGCCGAGCGCATTCGTCCTTGAGCACGCCCTTTTCAAGTATCGGCGTATGGTTAAGCCCGAGAGAAAAAAGCTCGAAAGCCGAACCGCACGCGCCGAACCGAGGATCGTCCGCGCCGAAGACCACCCTGTCGATACGGCTGTTTACTATCGCTCCGGCGCACATCGCGCACGGCTCTAACGTAACATAGAGCGTGCAGCCGATAAGCCGCCAGCCGCCCAGGCGTTTCGACGCATTATCTATCGCGATGATCTCCGCGTGAGCTATCGGAGACTTGTCGGCTTCCCGGCGGTTAAAGCCCTCGCCGATAATTTCACCGCTGTCGTTTTTAACCACTACCGCCCCGACCGGCACGTCGGTATTTCCCGCCGCAAGCCCTGCAAGCTCGATGCACCGCCGCATATATTCTTCATCGCTCAGCATCATATGAACCTCACCGACATCACGACCGCGATCATCGAAGCCGTTAAAAACAGCAAAAACAGATTTGAATTTAAAAGCTGCTTCATTTTTTCCGCAAGGGTCATCTCCGTTCCCGGATCGCTTAATCTAAGCGGCTCATACGGTTCAGCCGTCAGGCGGCGAAGAGAGTATATCCCCGCGGCGGTTATGACAATACATATCATCGCTTCGATAAAGCGGTCGGGCAGGTCGTTGTAAACGACCGACAGACTGTTTAGCAGAAAGGACAGATTCATTATCACCATTCTTGTAAAAACGGTAACGCCGATAGAGCCGTTGATTATAGTTATCATTCCGAGAATAACTCCGAGAGCGAACATGAACATTATGTTCGTTATATCGTGGTAGCAAAACGCCGAGGCGAGTGAGGAAACTATTATCGCGTAAAGGTCGCCGAATTGTCTGAAAAGCTGTAGGATATATCCGCGAAAGATCATTTCTATCAGAACAGAGCTGAGAATAGTTTCGTTAAGATAGTATACGGCGCGGACGATATTGTTGTGCGAATGGAGATAGTAATAAAAGGAAACGTCAACGTTTATCTGCATGAACAGCTGAACGAGAATATAATCGAAAACGCGGCTTATTATTAAAAACACCAGCGATATGCAAAGTCCGCAGGCGACGAGCTTCGCGCGCGGCTTTTCAAGCGGCAGGGCGATCTTTCGCGGTATCCTTAGCGTAACCGCGCAGATAATAAGGACGGTCACGAGCGAAAGCAACCGCAAAAGCAGATAAACATACGCCTGAATATCCGGTACAGCCGACAGCGCCTTGCTGCTTTCGGAATAGTACACCCAACCGATATAATCGGAGTTAAAGACGTATCTCATTACGAGAAATCTTGCAAGCTGAAAGATAAAAAGCACGAGCATCGAGCCGCCCAAAAAGCTTATGCAGCTGTGCAGCGCCTGTTTTTCGGCGTTGACCGCGCGCTTGTCGGCATAGCCCTCGCCGTCGATGTAGATATGCTCGCGCTTGTCGTGGACGAAGCGGTAGGCGTATTTATTTTTAGCGTCGTTGCGCCAGCTCGTATAGGCGTTGTAATAATCCCTGCCCTGACCCTGATAACGTCTTTCGCCGGCGACGTCTATCATATATTCCCGTTTATCCGCCAAGCCCCTCACCTCTTAAAAATTACTGTAATATAATTATATCACAAATGCTTTGAAACGTCTACAACGGCTTTTATTTGTTTACTTTTTATTAACAAAAAAGAGCCTGCATATTTCAGCAGGCTCTGAGAAGATCGAATTATTCGTTGATAGCGGTAACAACGCCCGAACCAACGGTTCTTCCGCCTTCACGGATAGCGAAGCGGAGACCCTCCTCGATAGCGATAGGAGTGATAAGCTCAACGTCCATAGCTACGTTATCTCCGGGCATACACATTTCCTTATCAGCAGGAAGTGTGATAACGCCGGTAACGTCGGTGGTCCTGAAATAGAACTGCGGT
>CANQCJ010000058.1 GCA_947589205.1 uncultured Ruminococcus sp.
ACCCTTGGGCTGAAGATGATGAAGCAGAAAAGATATGGCATGAAAAGGTAGGCGTTCCAAAGGAAAGGATCTTCCGCATGGGCAAGGAGGATAATTTCTGGGAAGCGGGAACGGACGGACCCTGCGGACCGTGCTCGGAGATATATTTCGACCGCGGAGAGGAATACGGCTGCGGAAAGCCGGACTGCACTGTCGGCTGCGACTGCGACAGATATATGGAATTCTGGAATCTTGTTTTCACGCAGTTTGAACGCCACGAGGACGGCACATATACTCCGCTCGCACAAAAGAACATAGATACGGGAATGGGTCTTGAAAGACTTGCCGCGATTATGCAGGGAGTAGATTCTATTTTTGACGTGGACACCGTAAAGGCGGTAAGGGATCATATCTGCAGGATCGCCGGCTGCACATACGGCGAGGTATATAAAAAGGACGTTTCAGTAAGAGTAATAACCGACCATATCCGCGCGGTAACGTTCCTTGCGGCGGACGGAGTGCTTCCGTCAAACGAGGGTGCCGGCTATGTTATGCGCAGGCTTGTAAGAAGAGCCGTCCGCCACGGAAAGCTGCTCGGCATAGACGGAATGTTCCTGAAGGATCTTGTAAGAACGGTAGTGGACTGCAACAAGAGCGAGTATGACGAGCTTGAAGAAAAATATGATTATATCGTAAAGGTGCTCACAAACGAGGAGATGAATTTCAACCGCACGATAGACCGCGGTATGAAGCTGCTCGACGAGCTTATCGAAAAGCTTCAGGCGGAGGGAAAGACCGTTCTTGCGGGAGAGGATTGCTTCAAGCTCTCCGATACTCACGGCTTCCCGATAGATCTTACCCGCGAGATACTTGAAGAAAAGGGTATGACGGTCGACGAGGACGGCTATTATAAATGTATGGAGATACAGCGCACGACGGCAAGAGAAGCGCGCGGCGGTTCAAAATACATGGGAGCGGACGAGACTGTTTTCCATAGGATAGACAAGGAATTTTCAAGCAGATTTTTAGGATATGAAACGCTTGAAAGCGACGGAATGCTCGATTATCTTGCTAACGACGATGAGTTAATAATGCGCGCAAACGAGGGAGACAGGGCGTATATCGTTGCGGCGGCTACTCCGTTTTATGCCGAAAGCGGCGGTCAGGTCGGAGATACCGGTGTTATAACCACCGCTACAGGAGAAGCGGCGGTGCTCGATACGCAAAAGGCTGTCGGCGGAAAGATCGCGCATACCGTTGTCGTAAAGAGC
This sequence comes from uncultured Ruminococcus sp., assembly GCA_947589205.1. Taxonomy (GTDB): domain Bacteria; phylum Bacillota; class Clostridia; order Oscillospirales; family Ruminococcaceae; genus YE71. Next base: position 1,251 of record CANQCJ010000058.1, read on the forward strand.
GGATATATCGAAGCGGGACAGAAGGCGCATTTAGCAGTGGACGCGGCAAGGAGAATGGCTATAGCAAGAAACCATTCGGCGGCTCACCTGCTTCAGGCGGCTTTAAGAGAGGTCCTCGGAGAACACGTTCACCAGAAGGGTCAGCTCGTCGACGCGGACAGGGTGCGCTTTGACTTTTCGCACTTTGAAGCTATCACAAGAGAACAGCTCAACGAAATAGAAAATCTCGTAAACGAAAAGATAATGGACTGCACCGAGATAACCACCCGCGAAATGCCGATCGCCGAAGCGCAGAAGTTAGGAGCTATGGCGCTGTTCGGAGAAAAGTACGGCGAAGTCGTAAGGGTCGTAAAAATGGGTGATTTTTCGCTTGAATTTTGCGGCGGAACGCACCTGAGCAACGCTTCGCAGGCGGGACTGTTCAAGATAATCTCGGAGGGCTCGGTAGCCTCCGGCGTAAGAAGAATAGAAGCCGTTACCGGTACGGGCGTACTTAAAATGCTCAACGAGATAAACGCGCGGATAGCCGATGCGGCAAAGCTGCTTAAGCTTAACGACGCGGCGCTGCTTGCCGACAGGATAGTCGGAGTGCTTGAAGAAAACAAAGAACTCAGCAGACTTTCAGAACAGCTCAAAAAGCGCATAGCGGACGGTATTTTCAGCGATATGATAGAGCACTGCCGCGAGGTAAACGGCGTTAAGGTCATGGCGAACATGATGACGAATATCGGTTCAGATATGTATGAGAAATTTTCCGAAGCCGTATCGAATCTTGACGAACCGTTCGTACTGCTCATGGCTGGTACAGCCGATGAAAAGCCGAAATTCCTCTGCGCCTGCTCGAAGGCTGCTGTAGCCAAGGGAGCGCACGCCGGAAGGATCGTAAAGGAAGCTGCCGCCGTTACCGGCGGAAAGGGCGGCGGACGTCCCGAAACGGCTATGGCGGGTATCGGCGACAAAAACAAGATAGACGAAGCGATAAATTCTCTCGATGGTATACTCGAAAGGATGATAAAATAAACGCACTGTTCCACATAGAACATTTGTGCGAAAATTGTCGAATTTTTTAAGGAGGTCAAAAAAATGAACGATTGTCTGTTCTGTAAAATTATTGCCGGGGAAATACCCTCGAAAAAGATCTATGAGGACGATGAAATATTCGTGTTCGCCGACATCGAACCGACCGCGCCGATACACTGGCTGGCGATACCTAAAAAGCATATAGCTATGTTGAGCGAAGTGAACGAGAGCAGCAGCGGCGTTATATCGCATATCTATGAGGTGATCGCAAGGCTTGCTTCGGAGCATGAGGAATTTGCAAACGGCTTCAGAGTCGTAAGCAACTGCGGCGCGGCTGCGGGACAAAGCGTGTTCCATATCCATTTCCACATTCTTGCGGGAAGAGATTTCGCCTGGCCGGCGGGCTGAGAAATTTTTTCCTGACAAAACTGTAAAAAACAATAAGTACGAATTAAAAAAGGGCGGGTGATTTGTAAATGGCTTTGATAACGAGTGATGAATGCGCTTCCCGGGTAAGGGCGGGGAATGTAGACAGACTGTACCTTTTTTACGGAAAGGACAGCGGCGCGTTAGAGCCGTTTGCAAAAAAACTCGCCCATAAGCTTTGCCCGAAGGACGCGCGAATGATGAATCTTCATTCATTTGACGCGAAAGCTATGGATATGGAGCAGTTAAGCGACGCGGTCAGCGTGCTGCCGATGTTCGCCGAACGGGTAGTCGTCACCGTTTCTGGGCTTAACATGGAAGAGCTTGACAAGACGCGCGGCGATCTTTTAAGAAGGATCATAGGCGATATACCCGAGACTACCGTCGTAATAATTTCCGCGCCGGGTGAGGAGCTTTACAAAAACCGCAAGAGCCTGAGCGACAAAAACAAACGCTTTGCCGATTACTGCGCCAAGCTGGGAACGGTGTGCGAATTTTCATTCAAGAGCGTTGCGCAGTCGGGCAGATATATTGTCGGCGCGATGAATGCGCGGGGAGTCAAAGTATCCCGCTCGGACGCGGAATATCTTGCAAAGCTCTGTCTTTGCGACACCTCTCATATAAACATGGAGATAGAAAAGCTCTCGGCTTATGCCATGGATCTCAAGGAGGTCGCGCGTGCGGATATAGACGCGCTTTGTATCAAAAAGATAGAATCGGACGGCTTCGGGCTTGCCTTGAATATTTTAAATTCAAACGCGCGGTTCGTTTTTGAGCGGATAGGGGAGCTTAAAGCGCAGAATTATGAGCCGCTGCAGATACTTGCGATAATAAATATGTCGCTTGCGGATATTTACAGAGCGAAGCTTGCAAAATCCGCGGGACTGCCCGCCGATAGCTGCGCCGAGATCTTTGCCTACCCGAAAAACCGTCTGTTCGCTGTAAAAAACGCCTACAGCGACTGCGCTAATATCTCTATAGGCAGGATAAGGCGCACCGCCGTGCTGCTTTCGGATACGGAGCTTAAAATGAAAACGGTCTCGATGAATACCGAAACGGCGTATCTTGCCTTAGAGCAATTCGCGGCGACAGCCATGACGGAGAGGTGAGGAAAAAGCTTGTGTCAAAGGATAAAACTTACCCGCGCCGTTGTCGTTGAGGGGAAATATGACAAAATAAAAATAGCTTCCATAGCGCGGGGAACTATCATCGTGACAAACGGTTTTGAGATATATAAGGACAGCCGCCTTTGCGAGCTTATACGCTTTCACGCTCGGCAAAGCGGACTTATAGTCATTACCGACTCGGACAGGGCGGGCAGGCAGATAAGAGCGCATATAAAAAATATCCTCCCCAAGGAGCTTCATTCGCGCGTTATAAATATCCATATCCCGCAGATAGAGGGCAAGGAAAGGCGCAAAAAAGAGCCGTCAAAGGAGGGTACGCTCGGGGTAGAGGGCATTGACGCGGACGTTTTAAGATGCCTGCTCAAAAAAGCCTGCGAAGCCGACGGCGAGATACCGGCTGAGAAGCGCATAACAAAAAACGATATGTATTTACTCGGACTTAACGGCAGTGAGGGAGCTGTAAAAAAAAGAGAACTGCTTTGCAAAGAGCTTTCGCTGCCTGCCGGACTGTCCTCCTCGTCGCTGCTCGATCTGCTCAACAGTCTCTACAGGCGCGAGGAGCTTGAAGAGATCTGCGCGCGGTTAGAGGTAAAAAGTCAGGGGTGAGAAAGGAGAAAAGAAATTGCTTTTGACCGATATAGCTTTTCTTTATGTATTTTTGCCCGTTTTTATGGGACTGTACGCGCTTTCTCCGGGCAGGGCAAGACCGTGGCTGATAAGCGCGGCAAATATTTTTATGCTCATCTCAAACGGCAGAGACTGCATTATCCTGTTTCTGATAAGCTTTATAACCGTGTACTTTGACGCGATATATCTTTACAACACGCGCAAAGAACCGAAGGAATCTTTTTTTCGCAAAAAAGCGTTTATCGCCGACATTGCCCTAAATCTGCTCTTGCTTTTTCTAAGCGCCGCGAAGGCGGCTTCCGACATACCGGACGGGACCTTTAACGCGCTGAGACTTTACGGCTCGGCAGTAATACCGCTTCATGCCGTCTCCTATCTTATCGACGTTTACCGCGGAGACTGTCCCGCGCAGACTAACGTTTCTTCGCTTGCGGCGTACATTTCGTTTTTTCCCTCACTCGGCTTCGGACCTGTTATGAAATACAAAAACCACGCCGCTTCCTTTGCCTTGCCAAAGCTGAGCGTTGAAAAAACGGCGGCGGGGATAAGATATTTCGTGTTCGGTCTTGCCGAATACAAGCTTATAGCCGAACCGCTTTGCTCGGTGCGCCGGGTGATCCTCGCTTCAGATATAAATAAATTTTCGGCTGCATCTATCTGGCTGTCGGTGATCGTTTTTTATGCGGCGTTTGTATCAGGCGTTATGGGTATGCTGCAAATGGGACAAGGGGTATCTCTGATGCTCGGCTTCTATAAAAAGCCGCCGTTTATCAGGCGTTTTCTGCGAGACAGCGATAGAACAGCTTTACACCTTTAATATCCCGCTCGGCTCGTGGTTTTATGATTATCTTTACAAGCCGCTTAAAGGAAAAAAAATAAACCGCGCCGAAGCTGTCGGGATAACGGTGTTTTTTGCATCTGCGTGGTATTCGCTCTCGCCGCTATGGCTGCTCTCATCGCTGCTTTTCGCGGGAGTATCCGCTTTGGAAGCGTCGCTTTCAAGCCGTATAAAAAAGCTGCCCGCCGCTGTCAAGCGTACGGCGGCAAGGCTCGTTATGGTCTGCTTTGCTGCAGCCGCGGCAGGTAAGCTCTGTTCGGGAATGGGGATAAAAAGAACGTTTTTACAGCTTTTGTCAGCGCCGCTGAGCGATACCGACCCGTTCGGGCTTATTGCCGACACCTCGCTGCCGCTTATCATCGCCGCATTTATTGCGGCGGGTTCGCTGATACCGGAATTTGTCAGAAAGATCAACCTTATGTGGCTTAGAGCCGTAATGCCCGTCATAGAGCTTTTGCTGCTCATGCTTTCTACCGCATATATGCTTTTCGGATAAGGAGGCGCGGACGCTTTGAAAAAAATTCTCGATTGTATAAATATAATACTTTTCTTTGCGCTGACCGCCATGCTCGGCATTAGCGCGCTGCTGTTTTCAGACAGCCTTTCTTCTCTTAAAAATAACGGCTTTACGGATTTTTCTCTGAAAAATGATTTTCCCATGTCAAAAAGCTGGCATTCGCTTTATTCAAGGACCGCGCTTCTTTCCGGCGCGAGGGGATTCGGCGGCGTGTATTTTGACAAGCCGAACGAAAGGCTGATAAGCTCTCTGAAGGACCCGGGCAGCAAAGCGCTGAAAGAGACTGCGGAGAAGATAAACGAGTTTTATCACAGGTATCCTGATAAGCCGTGCTATATAATGATAGTCCCGACAGCCTGCGGAGTTTACCGCACGGAGCTGCCGGAGGTGCTCGAAGCGGCGGATCAGCAGTCGCTTATTGATAAGCTTTATTATGACGTAGACCCCGAGGTGATCCCCCTCGACGTTTTTAACGCGCTTTATTCGGCTCGCGACGATTATATATATTTTCGCACAGACCCCTACTGGACGCAGCTCGGGGCGTATCACGCTTACAGCTCTGCGACCTCGAAATTAGGCATAGAAGCCTATTCGGCGCAAAATTACGATATAGATTTTACTCACGTCGAATATCAGGGAGGGCTTGCAAAGCAAAGCGCGGTCTATGCGGCTAAAGCCGACACCATAGACGTTTTTAAATGCAAATACGGCAGCTATATAAAATCTGTCGAGATAGAGACCTCCGAGGATACCGAGAAACGCTCTTCGGCTTACCGTTCGGGCAAATTAAAAACGCAGGATAAGTATTCCTATTTTATAGGCGCGGACGACTATAAGCGCGCGTCCATTACGACTACAAATGAAGATATGCCGTCCATGCTGTTGATATGCTCCGATTATGCCAACTGCTTCGCGCCGTTTCTCGCTCCGCATTATTCAAATATAACGCTCGTTGACCCGAGTGATCTCGATGAGGACGAAAAAATATACGATATAGCAGATCCTGCGGAATTTGATCAGATAATGATACTTTTTGACCTTGACAGTCTGCTGAAACTGGATAAAAATAAATTTTAAGCTTGCAATTGAGATCTCTTTGTGGTATAATAGATCTGTAAGCGAGATCTGAGAGAAAAATGAAAGGAATGTTTTTATGCCCGATTTTTTGAATCTTATAGACCTGAATGATTATCCCGTCTCGTGGTGGAACGGTCTTTTGTCTCTTGCGCACGAGATAAGACTGTCGCCGCAGGAATATTCAAAGGCGTGCGAAGGGAAGATAATGGGAACGCTTTTCTATGAGCCGTCAACGCGCACTCAGATGTCGTTTCAGACGGCGATGCTGCGGCTTGGCGGAACGATAATAGGCTTTGACAATCCCGCGACCTCGTCTGTGGCAAAGGGAGAAAATCTTAAAGACACGACAAAAATAGTTTCGGGCTATGCCGATATACTTGTAATGCGCCACCCTGTCGAGGGTTCGGTAAAGGCGGCTGCACTGACTGCCGAATGCCCGGTAGTAAACGCCGGCGACGGCGGGCATCTTCACCCTACTCAGACGTTGACCGATCTTTTCACGCTTACCGAAGAAAAGGGTACGCTTGAAAATTTAACGATAGGCTGCTGCGGCGATCTTAAAAACGGCAGAACGGTGCATTCGCTGATAAAAGCCATGACCTGCTATAAAGGCAACAAATTCGTGCTTATCTCAACGGACGAGCTTGCCCTGCCCGTCTATATCAAGGATATGCTGACGGCGGCGGGAGTGGAATATAAAGAAGCAAGAGATCTTGACGATGTTATCGGAGAGCTTGACGTGCTTTATATGACGAGAATACAGCAGGAGCGTTTTTCCACGCCGGAGGAATATATGCGTCAAAAGGGCAAGTACATACTTGATAAGAAAAAAATGAAAAAGGCTAAGCCGGATATGGCGGTCCTCCACCCACTGCCGAGAGTCGATGAGATAGCTATAGAAGTCGACGACGATGAACGGGCAAAATATTTTGAACAGGCAAAATACGGAATGTATATAAGAATGGCGCTTATCCTGACGATACTCAGAAACAACGGCGCGCCGCCCGCGCTGATAAAGGGAAGAGAGCGAAAGGGAGTAAGCTGCTCGAATCCCGGCTGTATAACTCACCGTGAAAAGTACCTTCCGCATTATTTTGAGGGAAATTCCGATATACTCACCTGCGAATACTGCGATATGCGAACGCTTATATAAGCATTTTTGGAGGGTCTGATAAAAATTGAGCAATTTACCGATCCCTGCTTCTGAACCTGTCGTGGTCTATGAGCAAAGAGAGGGAAGAATAAAATATACCTACTATGACAACGGCATAGTAAAGATAACAAGATATAAGGGCACAAGAAAGATCTACTGGGGCAGGATATTTGCCGCTATGATCGTTTTCATGCTGCTTATGATGGGCATAATGCAGTCTGTAAAGGCTATAGCGGCTTCGCTTAAAAAAGGCGATGCAAAGAATACCGAAGCGACAGTCAGCGTTTCGGATACTCTGATGCAAAGCAGCTCAAAGAGCGGCTCTTCAAAAGCCGGAAGCGCGGTAACGAACGACGATACTTCAAGCCAAGCCGACAAGAACGCAGATAATGAGCCTTTGTATGCAAATCTTTCGCTGAAAGTATGTATCGCCCCCGCGCACGGAGGAGCTTCGGACAGGGGAGCTGTTTCTCCGGACGGCGAGACAGCCGAGTGCGACCAGAATCTCGAGCTGGGAATGCTTGTCAAGGAATGCCTCGAAAAAAGCGGCGTTACCGTTATAATGACCCGCGAGACGGACGAAAAGCTGTCTATATCCGAAAGGTGCAGCCTTGCAAATCAAGCCGGAGCGGATCTTTATGTTTCGCTTCACCGCAACAGCGTTTCAGGCGATGAGACGCTTTGCGGAACAGAGCTTTGGATAAACAATAACGATCCGAAGTACGACAGAACGCTTGCCGAGAACATACTTGAAAAGCTTGTGGAGGTCGGTATCTCCGAGAACAGGGGAGTAAAGACCGGCTACAGCGGTCTGCCGGAGCAGAATTATCAGGTGAACATAGACGCCGTAATGCCGAGCTGTCTGCTTGAACTGGGATTTCTCACCAACAGCGTGGACAATATGCAGTTTGAGGAAAAAAAGAACGAATATGCGCAGGCGATAGCCGACGGCATAATCAAGACGGCGGCGGATCTCGGAGTTATAGACCAAAGCGGAAAGCGTCTTATTCCCGACCAGCTGATCTCATATGAAAAGAACGGTGTACAGACCTATTGAATATAAAAACGCCGCAGCAGGGCAGTCATAAGCCCGCCTGCGGCATTTTTGCGTTTGATAATGTTTACAAAAAGTTTAAAATTGAACCGCTTGACCCTCATGCGCGCTTTAGGTTTATAATATAGCCATAGAGTACTCTACAAAATTCTTAGAAAAAAGGAGCTGTAAGCTGTGAAAATAGGTGAATTTGCAAAGGAATGCGGCACAAGGATCTCGGCGCTGCGGCATTATGACAGGATAGGACTGCTGCGCCCGGCGTATATCGACAGGCTGACCGACTATCGCTATTACGACAGATCGCAAATGAAGGTGTTTGCGCAGATAAGCGCGCTGAAAAGCGCGGGATTCGCTCTTTCGGAGATAAAGCTTATGCTCAATTCCGAGACCGAGTGCGAGCGGCTTTTTGAAAGCAAGAAAAAAGAACTGCTGACACGGCTGACGGCTCTTGACAGGCTCAGAGACGAATTTAAAGGAGGAAGCGTTATGAATTTCAAGCGTGAATACTGTGTTGAAGAGGAGCTGCCGTTTGAAAACGATGAACGGGCGGTGGGAAAATGGCAGGTGCTTACGGTCGATGAGGAAAACGGTAAGGAGAGATATCTTTATTTCCTGCCCGGCGGGGAAAGCTATTGGTGCTACGGCTGGACAAAGGGGAAGCTGCTTTTTGACAACGGCTGCGACAGATACTACAACGACTACAGGATAGAAAAGCGCGGAGAGGATATTATTATGACGATAGATCTCCGTTCGCCCGACCGTCCCGAAGCAGGACAGACGACAAAGGCGGAGCTGAAAAAGATCGACGGCGTACACTACACTAAGGATATGATAGCGCGTAAGGACGATCTAAACAAGCCGTTTGTAAACGACAGGATAGTTATCGGGAAATGGAGAGCGTTTTGCTATATTGACGGAGTAAACTGTAAAAAAGAGGAATTTATTCCCGGGGTAATACCGAAAAACGATCTTAGTTATGACGAGCTTTATTTTAAGCGGATAGAATTTTTCGAGGGCGGAGGCTGTGATCTGCTGTACGGTGACGAGCTTATAAGCGGCGACGATATGCAGACTTGGACAAAGGGATATTTGCTGAGAAAATTCAACAGCTGCGCCTGCGCATATGAGATAAAGAGCATTGAGAACAAAGACTACCTGATAATAGAATGGAAAAGCGGCGATTACCGCTTCGGCGGAAGCGATACGGACTATTATGCTTTTGTAAGAGAATAAACCTAAAGCTCCGCAGGGCAAAACTCTGCGGAGCTTTTCTATTGACTAAAATTAAAAAATGTGGTATAATAATTTCTGGAAAGGAGAGTGTCGGACGTGAAGAAGGAGTATACGGAGGATTGTCCGGAATATCTTTTGCAGTTTCTTACATATCTGAAGGTCGTTCAGGACCGCGCCGAGCGCACCGAAGAAGCTTATTATATCGACCTGCGGACGTTTCTCAGATATCTGAAAATAAAGGGCGGGCTTTGCGATAAAGATGCCGAATGGGGAAAAATCAAAATAGCCGATGTTCCGTTTGAGCTTGTCGAAAAATTTACGCTCAACGACGCTTACCAATATCTGTATTTTCTCAGAAATGAAAGGAATAACGCTACGGCGACGCGTGCGCGCAAGTGTTCGGCAATGAAGAGGTTCTATTCCTATCTGCACCTTAAAGCCGCCAGGCTTGCCGAAAACCCTGTCGAACATCTTGAGCTGCCGAGGGTAATAAATAAGAACCCGCGCTATCTTACGCTGGAACAGTCGCTGCAAATGCTGAGAAGCATAGAATCCAAGCACAGCGAGCGCGACTACTGCATGATATGTCTGTTTTTAAACTGCGGAATGCGGCTGTCGGAGCTTGTGGGGCTCGATCTGGGCGATTACAGCGAGGAAAACAAAACGCTGCGGCTCTTCGGAAAGGGAAGAAAGGAAAGGATAGTCTATCTGAACAACGCCTGCATAAGCGCGCTGAACGCTTATCTTGCGGTGCGCTCACCGGCGATGATGGACGATCAGGCGATGTTTCTTTCGGGATTTGGCAAGCGGATATGCCGCCGCAGAGTCCAGCAGATCGTTGAGGAAATGCTCGAACGCGCGGGTCTGTCAAATCTCGGCATAACCACTCA
>CANQCJ010000059.1 GCA_947589205.1 uncultured Ruminococcus sp.
TGTGTTTATCGAGAGTGATCCTTTTTTTCGGCTCTATGCCGATATATGAATATCTTCCCCACTGGTCCTTATTATCTACGGATTCAAGTATAAAGCAGTTCTCATACGCCGCGTGCAGCGCGTTAAAAAGATGCACAGGGGTAAACGAATCCATCAGCAGCTCGTAAAAGGTCGGTACGTTTTTGTATTTTTTCAACAGCTCGCTGACCTGTTCAACAGACGGATAAAGCATAAAAAATTCCTCCAATCAAATAAAAAAGTCCTTGACGTTCCAGCGCATAAAAATGCTATGGGACAGTCAAAGACCGTGGTGCCACCCAGATTCACGGCAAAAATCGCCGCCTCAGCCGATACGCCTTCAAATAAGGTTTATATCGTGTCACACTAACGCAGGAAACGCGGCGGTCGCTACTGAAAAAATTTTTTCTAAAAAAATTTTCCGTTCACAACGCTCCTCACAAATCCATTCGTCCAAAGCTCATGCTGTACGCTCACACCGACCGCGCACTCTCTGAAAACCTCGCAGAGGACTACTTACCTTTGTTCATCGGATTTAAAATATTAAATTAATACTAAATAAATTATAGACCCCTATAATTAATTTTCCTACGGGATTTATTGAATTTATTGTTAAAGTTATTTTTTGTATTTTTTCTGTATCCGTATAATATGAATGCTAACAAACGAAACGGCGAACACGATAATAATTATGACCGCCCACTTAAACTCGTTCGACTTCGGGTATGCCTTTGCTATTTCGGCTTTTTCGGCGGTCTTGGAGCGGTTGACCGAATTTGTCGCGACAAGCGGTATCTCGGCTAACGTCTCGCCCTGATAGGTAAGGGTTATCCGTCCGAGCTGATCTCCGGCATATACCGGAGCTATAACGTTGTCGCAGACCTCTATCTCGCGCTTTACCTCATCGGTCTTTATGTAGGTCGGCCAAAGCCTGCTGAAGCCCTCCTGCGGTTTAAGCGTCACATAGTCCACTCCGTCCGCGCCGAATTCCACCTTAGCTTCTCTCAGCTCGCTCGCAGGGTCGACAAAGGAGGTCTCCTCTATCCAGTCATACGCCCATTCGTAGAGGTTTATATGGTCTATAAAATTATAGTACACAACGTCGTCTGCATAGACCGAATCGGGATTTTCCTCGCCCTTGGCTATATCCTCCTCGAGCTTGTCGAGCGGCGCGCCCATCGAGACTATCATATATCTTCCCTCTTCGCTGACAGCATAAGACGCAAGGCATCTTCCCGCAAGGTCGAGCGTGCCGGTCTTTATGCCCATGCAGCCGTTGTAATAATACAGGCTGCTCTCACATAGCATGGAATTTGTGTTGTATATATACGTCCCGTCCGGGTGAAAGTCCGTCGGCGGGAGGGTATAGTCATACATCGAAACGATCTCGGCAAAGACCGGGTATGTATCGAGCGCGTAAACGCACATCTTCGCTATATCGGCGCAGGTGGTATAGTTGTTGTCGCCGGAAAGTCCGTGGGCGTTGGAAAAATGCGAATCGTTCATTTTAAGCTCTTTTGCTTTTTCGTTCATTTTTTCCACGAACCTGTCGATAGATCCGCACATACCTATAGCTATGATATTAGCCGCTTCGCAGGCGGACGGCAGCATCAGCGCGCAGAGCAGGTCGTAGCAGCTCAGCTCCTCAAACGGCTGAATGTCCGCAGTGGACGCGCCCGTTCCGTAAAGCTCGTCAAACGCTTCGCTTCCCGCCGAGTATCGCGTGCTCTTTAAAAGCTCCTCGTCCCCGTCAAATTCATCGAGCAGCACTATCGCCGTCATTATCTTGGTCAGCGAAGCGGGAACGCGCTGTTTATCACTGTCGATATCTATAAGCACGTCGTTCGTATCCATATTGAACATATATACGGACTCCGAACGCAGCGTAAGCTCCTTTGGTTCGCCGTCCTCGTCAAATCCGGTTATCGGCTGAAAATCGAGCGCGTCTGCCCGTAAAGCTCCCGCAGTGCCGCAAAATAAAAGCACAAGCGTTATCAATAACGCAGACAGCCTCGACGGCTTGGATCTCCTCATCGGTAAATATCTCTCCCTCTATATTCAAACAGCTTGCGGCGTCCGAGCTTTCCCGCTTCGCCAAGTCTGCCGAGATAGCAGAGAGCGTTCACGGTCTTTTGCGCGCAGCCGTAGCTTACTTCGGCTTTTTTTGCAAAATCGTCTATCGTAAATTTTTCCGGCAGACCCGCCGGTATGAATTGGTCAAAATCGCTTGTTATAATAATATCCGTTTCGGAAACTATCCCTGTCGGTATGCGGTCGACGCGGTGAGAGCCTTTTTTTCGGTCTTTTGACCAGCCGTCAAGCGTCCTGCGCTCGTGAAGCTCCAGCATTATCAGCTTTAGATGAAAGCGCGGATTATCGAGCGTGTATTTTATCTTGATAAGCTCATGGAACGCCTCGCAGGGGCGCGCTTTTTTCGGTGAACGGCGCGGCTTTGTAAGCTCCCCGGTCTCGGGATCGACCCACGAAAGATATTTTACCGCCGCCATCGGATAAACGACCGTAACATCTGTATAGTCGAGCAGTACCTCGAGCTTAGGGCGCAGCTTTGTGAAATTGCCGGTCTGTATTTCATATATGCCGTTTTCTCCGACAATATCGGCAACATACTTACCTATTTTCACCTCGTGGTTTTCGCCGTTGGGTTCGATGTAATTTTTCAGCACGGCGTGAAGCGTTTTTTCCCCAAGCGTGCCTATGCCGGCATCTCTTCTGTCCGCCTGCTCGCAGGCGTTTAAAAAAGCGAGCTTATCCATCAGGATATGCTGTCGATGTCAAGACTTCTGTAGGTGTCGGTGTAGACTACCTCCATTTCCGACAGCTTGTCGGAATATATCTGCTGACGGCTCGGCATATCGTAATCGGCTATGAGCGTTGAGATATTTTCCTCGATATAGTCGTTATCGAGAGGCAGACGCTTTAAAACGAACCAGCCGTAGGAGGTGCTTTCGATCACATCGCTCGACTCTCCCTCTTCAAGCGCAAAAGCCGCGTCAATGTATTCGCTCACAAGCAGACTGTCAGGCGAAAGGTAATAGCCCTGCTCGTTGTTTTCCATTGCCGGATCCCAGCCGTATTCGGAGATAAGCTCGTCAAAATCCTCCCCGTCAGCAGCCTTCTGCGCTATCTCGTCGGCAAGCGCTTTAGCCTGTTCCTTCGCTTCATTCTGCGCGTCCTCATCGAGCGCGTAATAGGCGTTGTTTTTAGCGTTGATCTTCTGGTCAAGCGAATAGGAATCAAACTCTCCGCTGACGGTCTCGTCGGTTATCTCCGCCTTGCAGCTGTAGGGTATATACACCGATTTTATCCGCGCGAATTTCGTCTTGTCCTCGATTATGCTCCTGAAATCCTCCTCGGAGGTAGCGTAGATACCGCCGTTTGTGAAAAGCTCGTCCTCGCACTTGACGGAGCAGTGAGCCGCCTCCAGCCTTTTTCTGTAGACCGCTTCGGTCATATACTCCTGAGCGAGAAGCTTATCCATTTCCTCCTGAGAGCCGGCCGTCTCGACAAGCTCTGCTATCTCCTCGTCTATCTGCTTTTGGTCGTCCTCGTCAAGAGTTATCGAATTTTCCTCGCAGAATTTAAAAAACACAAAGTCCTGCTTAATAGAGGTAATAACGCTTTCGAGGAGCATATCGAAACCGCCGTCGACGCTTCTGAGCGTATCGAGAGTAAGTCCTGCATTTTGCTGAAGATTCATAAGCGTATAATAATAGTAGAACCTGAACGTATCAAAATCTATATCCATGCCGTCGACGGTGCAGATAACAAGCCCGTCGGTGTCGAGCTCTTTTCCGTCTACTATCAGCTTAGGCTCTGCGATCTCGGCGGTCTCGTCCGCCGCCGAAGCGGTATCGGCAGCCGAGGAGGTATCCGCGGCAGATGAGCTGTCAGCCGAGGACGACGGCGTTTTATCCTTTTTGCCGGAGCAGGCGCTCAGCACAGTCAGGCAAAGTACAAGAGAGACCGCCGCGGCGGCAAATCTTTTTATCATGATATTTTGTTCCTTTCCGTTTTCACACTTTTATATTCCTATAAGCATACATTATATATTATATTGGACTTATATGATAGCTTTATGAACATTGTATAAATTTTTTTGTATTGACAAAACTCATATATTGTTGTATAATATACATAATAGCAGATATCGGTTGGGAGTGGTGAAATTGCTCAAAGGCGTTTTGTTCGATATGGACGGACTTATGGTAGATACCGAAAAGCTGTACACGCGCTTCTGGATACAGGCCGCCGGCGAATACGGCTTTGACATGAAGCCCGAGCATACTTTTTATATACGCTCTCTTGCGGCGGAATTTGCAGCATCATATTTGCAGGGTATCTTCGGGGAGGATTTTGATTATTTCAAGGTGCGCGACAGGCGCAGAAGGATCATGTACGACTATATCGAGCAAAACGGTATAGAAAAGAAAAAGGGTCTCGATGAGCTTCTTGAGTTTATCCGTGTAAAAGGCTTAAAATGCGCCGTCTGCACGGCGAGCAATCTCAGGCGCACCGAGAGATTCTTAAAAAGCATAGACGTCTGCGATAATTTTGAAGCGTTTGTCTGCGCGGAGATGATAGCGCACGGCAAGCCGATGCCGGATATCTATCTTGCCGGAGCAAAAGCGCTGGGCTTAGACCCGGGCGAGTGTCTCGCCTTGGAGGATTCTCAAAACGGGATAACCTCCGCTCACGCGGCAGGCTGCATAACGGTGATGGTCCCCGATATGACCCCGCCCGGAGAGTATGAAAAATCAAAAGTATATGCCGTCTGCAGCGACCTCTCAAGGGTCATAGATGTCATAGACGAGCTTACAAAACAGTTCTGAAGCCGGTACTAGCTGTCCACAAGACTTCCGTATTTTCTCGGGCTGTTACTCGTTTTTGTCGGTCTGCCCTATGCTGCGTATAAGCTGTATTTTGCTTACCAGAACAATCTGTACACAAAGTACACCGAGACCGCGTCATATGTAACAAAGGACGACAATTTCACCGTCATGGTGATGGATACAAAAAACTATTCCGACCCTGACAAGATCGACGCTAAGATATATCTTGTAGAAAACGCGACCAACGCGCCGCATTACATCGCTTCGCTCTCCTATTGGGACTACGACAGCACCGAGATAGATTTCTATGAAGAAACCGCAATGGGGCATTTCGTCACCGTCCATATAAAGGATTCAAGCGGTCAGCAGGACGTAAAGCTCGACTGCGATAAGATGAAAAAATACAAGGACGCGGCAAAAACCGTGTCGGGCGCGGAGTCTGCGGCATAAGAAACTTTATGAATACAAAACATTCTCTTTACATTTTTTATCTTGACCTGTCCGCGATTTTGTGCTATAATGTTGTTTATCAATCCTTATTCAGAAAAGAGCTGCTGCAAATGAAAAAATTTGCCATTTATTTATCCGAAACGGGATATTACTATTATGAATATATCGACAGTCTCGACCAACTCTCCGGCTCATGGCTTGCGGCTGTCGTTACCGAGGACGTTCTTCCGATCGTTCTTGACAAAAGCGGCGGTTATTCGCATTTCACCGGCGACGATTACAATTTTGTAGAGCTTATCGAAAGCGATAAGGACTGCCCGCTGCCGCTCGAGAAAATGTTTTTCAAAAACGATGAGAATTTCAAGCTCGGCTGGATGTCCCCCGACGGCGACACCTATTCCTGCGACTACACCGGCCACACCAAAGCGGCGACCATGCTCGCGGCGAAGTTTTTCCCGAAAGCGAAGCTCCCCGAGACCGCTCTCGGCACGGCGGGCTGGCTTAAGATCATCGACTCCTGGGACGGCACCGAAAGAAAGCACGGTCAGTTCGTCTACTCGCTCACCGGAAAAATTACCAAGCGTCAGGCGGACAGGCTGTTCGACCTCGGACTGTACAAAAACGAAGAAGTCAAGCGAATGCTCACCGACTGCGAAAACGATTGGTAGGGAAATAATGACCGCCTGCGCGGTCATTATTTCTTGAAGTTTTCCTGCGGAAAACTTCCCCGCTTTTTATGTATATCATTGTCTGCGCGGTCATTCAAACCTGAGGCCTTCCTGCGGAAAACTTTCCTCCTCCATACGATGTTCGTTCGGGCAGGGAACAATTAAAATTTCCCTATTTCGGCATTGTTAAATATCTCCATCTATCTTGCCGTACCCCTTTTTCGCGCTCACAGCGCACCGCCAATATACCAAAATTTGCCGCTTTTGCGGACTTTTTCGGTGGAAATTTCATTAAAATTTAGCTTAAATATTAAAAATATTTCTTGAAAACAGGTTTTTTGTGAAAAAAACTCGTTTTTTTTTACAAAAAACTATTGACAATGTTTAAAAAATGATATATAATATTATCAATTAAGATTAGACGGCATTTTTGTATACTTTTACGGTATTGCTTAAATCGCCGATCGTAAAAATGTCTATAAAAACGAAATTGCCTGTTCGGGACAAAAAACTTTATCCAAAATTTTTAGGGGGATACACTAATGGCAGAAACAAGATTTATCAAGACGGTCACGTTTGGCGGATATGACAAAAACGATGTTGACAAAAGACTCGAATCACTTTATAATCAGGTATACGAGCTTAAAAATCAACTGAGAGAGGCAAAGCTCTCGCTTGAAAAATATAAAGAGGGCACCGACGAGGAAAAAACTCACGAGAGCGTGCTTGCCGTTGAAAGGGCAAAGCTTACGCAGCTCCAGGTGAAAAACGAGAACATCACCGAGAGGCTCAAAGCCGCCGAGGACGACAACAAGGCTAAGGAAAAGGAAAACAATTCGCTCAAGGAAAGCGTGAAAGCGCTTACGGAAGAGCTCGAGGGAGCTAAGTCGGAGCTTAATACCTTAAAAGCCGGCAGCGACGCCGCGGCTCTCGGCGTGGTTTTCATAGAAGCGCAGAAGTCGAGAGATCTGCTGCTCGATACCGCTAAAAAGGAAGCCGCTTCTCTTAAAGAGGATTCCGAAAAGCTCAGCGAAAACATGATAACCGACGCCAACAACAAGGCCGCGAAGATAATCTACGACGCCGAAAAGCAGGCTGCCATTATTACCGCTGAAGCGGAAAACAAGTCCGAACAGATGAAGGTCGCCTCGGGAAATCTGAGAGCCTCCATGCTCGAGGACGTCGGCAGGATCGGCAAGGAGGTCACAAAGCTCAGAGATCTGCTTGCAGAGTTTGAGAAGTCGGGCATAGAGATGGTCGACGAGTCGCAGAAGCTTCTGAAGTCGGTCGAAAAGGAGATCAACGCCGGCGGCGTTCCGGTGTTCAAGATCCCCGAGGAGATCAAGGCTAAGCTCCCCGAAGAGCCGGAATATCAGAAGGTAGATAATACATACGGCGAAGCTGCCAAGAAGAAAAATGAAGACCTTGAAAAGCTCCGGGCTATGGCGAACGCTATCGGCGGCGCAAAACCCGCAAACGCCGGAAAACCCGCCGATAAGCCGAAGAACGAACCCGCTCCGAAGAAAAAGGGCGGCATGGACTTAGCGGCTCTCGCCCAACAGGCGGCTGCGCTCGACGGCGGCAAGCCCAAGGAGCAGCCTAAAGAACAGCCCAAGAAAAAGGGCGGCATAGATTTAGCCGCGCTCGCAAAACAGGCTGCCGCGCTTGACGGTTCAAAGAAATAAATTTTATTTTACAGTTTTTGATATAAGGAGTGTTTCTTAATTATGAACGAGATCATTATCGTTAAACCGGAGAAGTGCGTCGGCTGCAACGCCTGCGTAAGAAACTGTCCCGCTCCGGAAGCTAACATTACAAAAATGCTCGAGGACGGCAGATTCGTCACCACCGTAAACCCCGACAGATGCATCACCTGCGGTGAATGCGTAAGGACCTGCAACCACGGCGCAAGAGACTATATTGATGATACGGAAGCCTGCATGGCAAGACTCGCGAGAGAGAAAATGATAATCCTCGCCACTCCCGCTATCAAGACGGTTTTCCCTACACAGTGGATAGGCATACTCGACTGGTTCAGAAAGCGCGGCTGCGTCATTTACGACGTTTCCTTCGGCGCGGATATCTGCACATGGGCGCACCTGAGAGCTATCGAAAATAAGAAGGTAGGCAACGTTATAACTCAGCCCTGCGCCGCTATCGTTAAATATATAGAGATCTATCAGCCTAAGCTGCTCAACAACCTTTCGCCGATACACAGCCCTATCTCCTGCGCTGTTACCTACATAAAGAAGTATCTGCGAATGACCAACCCAATCGCTGTTCTTTCACCCTGCATCGCGAAAAAGACCGAGTTTACCGAAACGGGTCTCGTTGACTATAATGTAACCTTCAAGAAGCTGAGCGAATATTTTGACAAGAACGACATCAAGATCGCTACCAATTCTATACACGACTTTGAATACCGCTTTGACGACCAGCAGGGTCAGGTGGGCGCGGTATACCCCCGTCCGGGCGGACTCAGAGACAATATCTGGCTGCACGATCCGGATATAAATATCACCACCTCCGAGGGCGTTCACAAGGTTTACCCGGAGCTTGATATGTACGCGAATATGCCGGAATTCAAGCACCCGGAGGTATTCGACGTTCTTTCCTGCGAATTCGGCTGCAACATAGGACCGGCTTCCGGCACAACGCAGACTGTTTTCGACGTTATGGCTACCATGAGAGAGGTAGAAAAGGAAGCTAAGAAGAGACGTAAGACCGGCGTTTTCCGTTCAGGTGAAGACAGGCTGTTCAAGAAGTTTGACGAAGAGCTTAAAATTTCCGACTTTATGAGAAGCTATATGCAGCTCAAGCCTACTCCCCTGCCGACCGAAAAGCAGCTCGACGCCGTTTTCGAGATCATGGGCAAGCATACCGAAGCCGACAGGAATTTCAACTGCCACGCCTGCGGCTACAGATCCTGCCGCGATATGGCTATCGCTATCAGCCGCGGACTTAACACTCCCGACAACTGCATAGTTCACGCTAAATCCGTCCTCACCGCAAGACACAGTGAGCTGACTACTCAGCATGAGCGTCTTGCTCAGATAACCACACAGTGTCTCGATCTTTCCGATAAGCTCAAGCACGATGTTGACAACATTACCGCCAACATGAACACTATCGGCGAATCGACCGCTAAGACCAGCGAAAGAGCCGGCGTCGTAAACGACCTGCTTACAAATATCGTCGCCTTCTGCAACAGCAACGAAACAATGGACGCAGACAGCGTTCAGCAGATGGTCTCCATACTCGAGACCACTATCAAAGCGTTCACCGCGCTCGACGATAACGTAAACGCTACCAATCAAAGCTCTACGCTTATCAATCAGTCTATCGGCGAGATCACAAAGCTCGTTGACGAGATCAACGAAACTCTCCGCAAGACCGAAAGCAATAAAGTAGTCGTATAACAAATAAAAGCCCGTGAGCGGCAGCTACTGCTCGCGGGTCTCTTTTATGGAGCTGCAAATATGACCGTTGACGAAAAAATAAACGCCCTCGCCGAGGAAGCTCTGAGCATTACAAGAGCAAAGCTTCTGCTGCATATGCGCTTTTTGGCTAAGGCTGTCAATCACCTGCCGTCAAAACCCTTCGGGGCAGAAATTTCAAGCGATGGACGGGCGTTTATGTATGAGCCGCGCGCACTGCTCAAAATATATCGGGAAAACGAAAACGCTCTGCTGCACGGCTATCTTCACGTTCTTATGCACTGCATTTTCAGACATTGGAGGATAGGTACTGGCGTTGAGGAGCTTAAATGGAACACCGCCTGCGACATCGCGGCGGAAGCCGTTATAAAGCCGTTCGGCGCGCAGTTTTTTGAAAGCAGCGCCGAAAAAGAAAGAATAATAAAGCTGCTCTCGGCGGAGATTAGACCGCTAACCGCCGAAAAAATATACGCTTTTTTTGAAAAAAACAACGTTGACGAGGATACTCTTGAAAAATACCGTAAGGCTTTTTACGTTGACAAGCATATCTATCCGTTCAGGACAGATGCGATCCTCGAGCCGGAGGATCAGCTGCCGACCATCGGTATTTCCGACGGCGCGGAAAAAGACAATGAAAACAAAAACGAAAATTCTCCCGACGATAGCGGCGATGAAACTACCGCCGACGATACCGAGCAGAACGCGCGGGAGCTTGAGAAAGCTCCGCAAAACGCCGC
Source organism: uncultured Ruminococcus sp. (assembly GCA_947589205.1). GTDB lineage: Bacteria > Bacillota > Clostridia > Oscillospirales > Ruminococcaceae > YE71. Next base: position 10,161 of record CANQCJ010000059.1, read on the forward strand.
GGACGATCGGCTCGCCGAGTTTGAGCGTCAGCGGGCTATAGACGAGATGAACGCGCTGGAAAAATTCTGGGAAGATATTTCAAAGAAAATAAGCGCGGACCTGGAAAGCTTTTCTAAAAATTACGGCGAAGCAGGTGAACATCTCGTTCAGGCTATCGCAGACGTAAACCGCGACAGGTGCGACTATTCGGCGTTTTTGAAAAAATTCGCGGTCAGCGGCGAGGTCATGCGTATAGACGATGAAAGCTTCGATCTGAATTATTACAGCTATTCGCTGTCGCTTTACAAAAACGTCCCGCTTATCGAACCGTATGAATCTAAGGAAACAAAGCTTGTGCGCGATTTCGTTATCGCGCTCGACACGTCAGGTTCGGTGCGCGGTGAGCTTGTCGAAGCGTTCGTCAGAAAGACATACAGCATTTTAAAAAGCGAGGAGAGCTTTTTCACAAAAGTCAATATTTACCTGATACAGTGCGACAGCGAGATAAAAGAAGCCGTCAGACTTGAAAGCTCGGACGGGTTTGAAAAATATATCAGAAAAATGGAAATAAAAGGACTTGGCGGAACAGATTTCCGACCGGTCTTTGAATACGTTGACGAGCTTATCGCCTGCGGCGCGCTGACGCGCTTGAAGGGTCTCGTTTATTTTACCGACGGTTTCGGAAAATTCCCCGCAAAGCCGCCGAAATACCGCGCGGCGTTCGCTTTTTTAAGAAGCGATTACGAAAAATACACCGACGTTCAGCTCCCGCCGTGGGCGATAAAGCTGATACTTGAAGAGGATGATATTTATGACGATAGATAACGGCTGCCTTGTCAGCTTCGACAG
>CANQCJ010000060.1 GCA_947589205.1 uncultured Ruminococcus sp.
CACATCGCCTAACGTATAGGAAATAGCTATCTGCGCGTGACCGCCCTCTTTTTTGGCGGCTTTTACGGCGGTCTCGAGGTTTCTTATATCGTTGAGCGCGTCGAAGATCCTGATTATATCTATGCCGTTGGCTATGGATTTCTGCACGAAATATTCAACGCAGTCGTCCGCATAGTGACGGTAGCCGAGCATATTCTGTCCTCTGAAAAGCATTTGCAGCTTTGTGTTCGGCATATGCTTTCTTATCGTTCTGAGCCTTTCCCAAGGATCCTCGTCAAGAAATCTGATACAGGAATCAAACGTAGCTCCGCCCCAGACCTCCGCCGAATAGAAGCCTATCTTGTCAAGCTCCGAAAGTATAGGCAGCATTTCATCGAGCGACATTCTTGTTGCAATGAGCGACTGGTGAGCGTCACGCAGAACGGTTTCTGTAATTTTAAGCTTACCCATTTAGGTCCATCCTTTCAAAAAATTCAGCCTATAACGCAGATAAGCGCGCCCGTCTCAACGGCTGTGCCCTTTGTCGTGTCAATGCTGAGTATTTTTCCCGCGCAGGGAGCGGAGATATCGTTCTCCATTTTCATCGCTTCAAGTACGGCTACCGCCTGTCCTGCCGCAACGCTGTCGCCTACGGCTACCTTGATATCGAGAATAGTTCCCGGCATGGGCGCAGTGACCTTAGTTCCGTCAACTGCCGCCGCAGGTGCGGGAGCGGGTGCCGGTGCGGCTGCGGGCGCGGGTGCGGAAACCGCCGCTGCGGGCGCGTCTGCGCCTATCTCCTCGACCGAAACATCATAAGCTTTGCCGTTTACTGTTATATTATACCTTTTCATGGTCATACCCTCCATTTTATATAATGCCGTGCTTCTTAGGCAGATTGGATACTCTCTTTCCCGCCGTTATCTCTATCGAATTTACGATAACGTCTCTTAACACCGAAAGGCTGACAACTCCGTCAATGCTGCCGTTTGCCGCCGCAGTGACCGCACTGCCCTCGGTTCGCGCGTAATTTGCGGCAAGCTCTTCTCTTTTTGCCTTAACGTCAGCCGCGCCGCGAAGCTCGTCATGACAGAGAAATTCGGCGGCGGTCAGCGGGTCGAGCGGGGCGATCACCGCGCCCTCGCAGGCGTAAACAAGATCCGCGTTCGCGCCCTTTCCGGCAAGAGCTATGAACGCCGTTCCGCAGGCTTTTCCGGTAACTGCCGAGATCTTAACAGTCGTCGCTTCGGCGTAAGCCGCAGAAAGCGCAGCCATGCTCTTGACCGCTCCGGCAGCCTCCGTCTCATCGTTGGCTTCAAAGCCGTCGGTGTCAACAAGCGTTACTATCGGCAGAGAATAGCAGTCGCAGAATTTTACAAATCTTGCTATCTTAGCGCAGTCGTCAGCACCGAGCTTTGCTTTTTTGCAGGCTGAAACGATACCGACAGCCGCTCCGCCGATAGAAGCGAGAGATACCGAAGAAGCCTTTCCGTAATCGGCATAAAGCTCTATGATGCTTCCGTCATCGGCAATGCGCTCTTCAATAGTTTCAGTCGAAGCCGGCGGATCAAATTCAAACACCGGTATCGGCGAAAGATTGTTCAGCGGCAGCTTTGAGAGCAGCGCTCTTGCCTTTTTGGCGGCGTCGCTGTCGTCGGCAGCGCCGAGAGCGGCAGTTCCGTTTTTGAGCGCATTCTGCGAAAGCGACTTGATATTTGAATTGGGCGCGCAGTAAAGCTCCGCTTTTTCGGTGACTATAGCTATATCGGCGGATTCTGCAAAAAGCGCAGCCGTTCCCGAGCATACTCCGGAAACTATCGCTATCTGCGGCACAACTCCCGAAAGCTCGTTCATTACCGCGGTAAGCTCTCCGTAAGCGTTGAGCGCGCCGAAGCCGTCCGTAAGATCCGCTCCGTCGGAATCATAAAATCCCACGACCGGTACGCCCGTTTTTGCGGCAAGCTTGTATAATCTCGTTATCTTGTCCGCCTGAGCCTTGTTCATCGCGCCTTTGTTGACATCAGAGTCCTGCGAAAACGCATAGCAGGGGTTTCCCTCGACATATCCGAAAGCCGACACCGCCCCGCAGAGCTTATCCGCGCAGCAGACATAAGCGTCAAGCTCGGTATATTTTCCCTCGTCGAACAAGAGCGCGAGCCTGTTTTTTGCGGCGCTCGGCAGACCGGCAAGCTCCGCAGGATTTGACTTTGTTTCAGCCATTGGCTTTTCCTCCTAATTATGTAAACTGATCGAATTTAAATTTGATCCATATATCTTAATTATAATATATTTATTCCGATTTAGCAAGTATAATTTTTACAAAAAACATATCTTTTACGATTAGATTTATTATTTTTAACATTTCATCAATATTTTTATCATTCCTTGAGCGTGTCGGACTTTGCGCAGGCGTTTCTTATCGCCCTAAGCTCGTCGGGTTTGAGATCTCTCCACTCGCCGGGTCTTAGCATACCCAGTCTTATCGGACCTACGGCGGTGCGTTTGAGCCTTGCGACCTCCAGTCCCACCGCCTCGCACATTTTTCTTATCTGTCTGTTTCTGCCCTCGGTTATCGTCATTTGCAGCACCACTCTGCCCGGCTGCTTGTCGAGCACGAGAACGGTACACGGCATCGTTCTTCTGCCGTCTATCACGACGCCCTCCGAAAGCTTAACAAGCGTTTCATCGTCAATATCCGGTCTTATCGTCACGCGGTAGGTCTTTGCGACGTGCTTTGACGGGTGCATTACATCGTTTGCAAACGCGCCGTCGTTTGTAAACAGCAAAAGACCCTCGGAATTTTTATCCAAGCGTCCTATCGGGTAAACGCGCGTTCCGACGTCCTCTATAAGCTCGGTAACGCACCTTCTTTCAAATTCGTCCTTCATGGTCGTTACATATCCGCGCGGCTTGTTGAGCATAATATATCTAAACTGCTTTTTGCGCTGATAAGCGATATTTTTTCCGTCGACGCTGATAAGCTCCTTTGACGGGTCGGCTTTGTCGCCAAGCCTACAGGCGCGTCCGTTTATTTTTACTCTCCCCGCCGCGATAAGCTCCTCGGCTTTTCTTCTCGAGCAAAAGCCCGCGTCGGAAAGTATTTTCTGTATCCTTATTTTTTCCAATTTATTTGTCCTCTCTTTTTTGTCGGTATGTTTTTTCGGAGAAAACGCAGCCGCTCCCGTATAACGGATAAACGCCGCCTTTTCTCCCGAAAAACTTTTTCACGCCGCCGAATCGCAGACTCTTCGCATGAACGCAAGCAGGTTCTCCCACGCGCAGCCGCTTTTTTCATCAATTCTGCATTTTGCCGTATCAAGTGAAACTATCGGCGCAGAGCACAATTTTTTTCCGTCATAAAAATAGCTGACAGAGCCTAACTGCTCTCCGCGCTCAACAGGGGCATAGATAAAGCGTTTAAGGCATACCTTCGAGGTAATATGCTCATACGCGCCCTTCGGCAGCGTCAGCTCGCACTTTTCAACGACCGCCGTCACCTCGGGTATATCCGCGCCGACCGTGCTGACCTTGTAGGTATTTCCCGTCATCGGCATAAGGCAGCGCTGCATTTTCGCAAAGGCGTAGTCGTATAACGCCTCATGGTCGTTCCAATCGTCCGGGTCGTTTAACGTAACGCAGACGAGCCGCGCGCCGTTTCTCTCACAGGCGGAAACGAGACACCTTTTCGCCTTATCGGTAAAACCCGTCTTTACCCCGATAACGCCCTCGCACCTTTCAAGCAGCTTGTTGGTGTTGGTGAGCCAGCGCTCGTAAGGCGGCGCGCCGAAGCTTACCTTGATATATTTCTGAGAGCATATCTCGGCGAAGTCTTTGTTTTCAAGCGCGGCAGACGCGAGCCTCGCCATATCGAGAGCGGTCGAATAATGCTCGTCGGTATTGTCGTCAAGTCCCGACGGCGTTACAAAATGCGTGCTTTCAAGACCCATCTGCTCCGCGCGTTCGTTCATCATTTTTACAAACGCTTCAACGCTCCCCGCTATCCTCACGGCTGCGGCGTTTGCCGCGTCGTTTCCGCTCGGCAGCAGCATTCCGCAGACGAGAGCGCGCATTGTTACGGTATCGCCCTCTCTAAGTCCCATAGACGAGCCTTCGACCCTTATCGCTTCGCTGTCGACGGTAAATTCCTTATCGAGATCTCCGCTTTCAAGCGCCAAAAGTGCGGACATGATCTTTGTCGTGCTTGCCATAGGCAGCTTTTCATCAGCGTTTGAAGCATACAGCGTTTCCCCGCTTTTTGCGTCTATGACGACGGCAGCCTTAGCCGAATCGCCGACAGCCCTGACGGTCAGCGACCGCGACATCATCGTCATGAAAAACGCGCACATAAGCGTAAAAAACATCATCTGCCCGAATTTTCTCATTTTTTGTACACTCCTTACTGAATTGGTTTAAATCTATGGTGTACAAAAATCCGCGCTTTGATACATTTTTTATGCTTGAAAATTATTCCTCGCCCTCATCGTCGGGTTGGGTTTTTTTGTCAACAAAATCAATGATCTTGTCGACTACCTCCGGCACAACGTTTACAATAGCATTCTGATAAGGCGTATTGTTGGTCATCTGCAAAAGCTTGGTCTCGCCGTTTCTTATTACTATAAACGCCATCGGAGAGATAGTTATTCCCGCGCCCGAGCCGCCGCCGAAGCCGCTTCTGTCGCTGCCGAGATCCGTTCCGCCCGAAGCGAGCCCGAACGATACCTTTGAGACCGGTATTATCGTTGTTCCGTCAGAGGTCTCTATCGGCTTGCCGACGATAGTTTCTGCCTCCGAAAGCTCGCGTACCTTTTCCATAGCGGACTTTACAAGCGATTCAAGCTTTGTACTTTCGTTCATTTATAAACTTCCTTTCATTTGACCGCGTTTAGTTTTTAGGCGCGGACTGTTTTTTCGTTTTGGCTCTTATTATAAGAAAATTGACCGCAAAGCATACTGCTATCGCGATAACGGCGGACGGTCTGACCTTTATGCAAAGCTCCCCGCTGCCGTCTATTTTGTTGTGCAAAAAATCGCAGCTTACATCGCAGCGTTTTACGCTGAGGGTAAATATTGAAGCAAGCAGCGTGAAAATATGCGCGATAACGCCCTGTATAATGCCGTAATATATAGCCGCCTCGTGCGCGTCCTCGCGTCCTACGCTTATATCCGCGCCTACCACCGAGATCCTTACCGCCTTTAAAAGCTTTCTGAAATATTTCCATGTCATGGGAGCATACGGCTTTATTTTTAAATATTTCGCTTTGAGCGAAGCAAGCCCGCCTTTTTTCTTAGGCTTTTTTTTCGGCTCGTCTTTTGTGTCTGCTGACCTTTCAGCCTCTGCCTTTATCGGCTTTTCTTCGATCTGCTCCTTTTTTTCTTCAACAATTACAGTCTCCTGCTCGGTCTCCCCTTTTGTCTCCGTTACGCCCTCCTCGGTCGGCGTCTGTTCCGCCAAAGGCTCTGCGTCAGAAACGTCACCAACATCTTCGGGCGCGTCCTCGGGCAGCTGTACGTTTTTTTGTACCTTTTGCTCCGCCTCGCCGCCCTTTGAAAAAAGCGTAATGCCTAAATATTTTGCGCTTATTTCAAGACCGTTTTCGCCTATCCTTATATTGACCATCGCCGAAAAATGCAGGAGCAGCACTATCAGTAAAATTATCGCCGAAATTATATACAGTACCGTTATTCTCCCCGACCTCCTTCGTTAAGCGGCTCGTCCTCGAAGCTTAGCTGCTCCTTTCTGTCGGGAAGCGGCGGGAGATCGGCAAGCGAGCTTAATCCGAACGCTCTTAAAAAATTATCCGTCGTCGCATATGCCACAGGTCTGCCAGGCAGATCCAAGCGTCCTGTCTCTCTTAAAAGATCCTTTTCCACAAGCGAATTTACTACGCCGGAGGAATCTACTCCCCTGACGTGCTCGATAAACGCCTTTGTCACCGGCTGATTATACGCCGCGACCGTCAGCACCTCCATAGCCGCAGGCGAAAGAGAAGCTCCGCGCTTTATTTCAAGCACCGCCTTTACCTCGGTGGAAAAATCCTTTTTTACCGCAAGCTGAAAAGCGTTTTCCAGCCTTAACAGCTCTATGCCGCTGTCGTCCTCAGAATACCTTTCATCGAGAACGCCGCAGGCATTTATCAGATCTTTTTTTGTCACTGCAAGAGCGGCGCAGAGCTTTTCTGCTCCGAGAGGTTCTCCTGCGGCAAAAAGAACGGCTTCAACATTAGCGGCAAGCCGTTTTATATCCATAAGGATCTCTCCCTCCGATATTTCCAGCAGCTGCCCCGTTTTTCGGGATACCCCCAATGGCAGCGCAGGGAAAATCTGTTTTGTTTTTTTAACGATCTTTTCTTAGGCTTTTGTGCGGGCTGCGGCGCGCTCGAAGCGCTTTCCATTTCAATGAAGATCGCCGCCGCCGGCATAGCTTTTATCGCGCTCCCGCGCTTTTCGGCTATGGCATAGACCGAAGCCGCCGCGCCGTTTTTTTTATTTTCATCAGGCTCTTCCCGCTCTGACGTAATTTCCTCCGGTTCAGCAGGCTCTTCCCGCTCTGCCGCAATTTCCTCCGTCACAGCAGGTTCTTCCTGTTCTGCCGTAATTTCCTCCGTCACAGTCGGTTCTTCGCGCTCTGACGGCGGCGCAGATCTGTCCTGCGCCGAATGACGGCGGGGGGCGTTTTTGTTGAAGCTTATAACGCTGTTGTCGTCGTTTAACATTATCCTGCCCGATCTTGTCAGCTCGAGCACGGCTAAAAATGTCGCTATCCTTGCGGAACGGTCGTTTTCTATCCCCTCGTACAGCTCGCTGAACAGGCACTCGCCGCATTTGTAAAGCTTTTTGAGCACGAAAACTATCTTTGAAGTAACCGTGACTATCCTCGAGGCTACGAGCGGGGAAAACTGTTCGGCTCTCAGCGGGCGCAGCCGCCTTGCTTTGGCGGTCATTCCCATATAGCTTTCAATCAGCTCATTCGGAGAAATGCTCCCTGTGAACACAAGATTTACCGGCAGCTTCTCGGGCGGACGGACAAAGACCTCTCCGTAAATGCAGATATCCCTCAGCCTTTTCGCCGCTTCTCTGCAAAGAGAATATTCTATCAGCTCGCCCTCCAGCTCTTTTTTTAGCTCGCCCGCCTCCTGTGCCTGCGGCAGCAGCGAACAGGTCTTTATATAGATGAGCCTTGCCGCCATCGTCAGAAACTCACCCGCCGAATCGAGGTCGCTTTCTTCAATAGCGTCTATATATTCAAGATACTGCTCGAGAAGCGCAGAGATCTCTATATCATAAATATTCAGCTTGTGCCTTTTTATCAGCTCAAGAAGCAGATCGAGAGGACCTTCAAAGGCGTCCAGCCGAAACGTCATCTGCTCCATCAGCCGATTACCGCTTTCGCAATAAGGTCGACAAAAAATGTAAGCTTATCCATAAGGTTGAAGATAAGTCCTCTTAAAAATCCGAGAGGTGTCTGCAATATCGGGGTCGCGATGACAAAGATGAACGCTATCGCGATAGCCGTTTGGTATCTGTACATAAATTCATCGTATTTTCTTCCCGCAAAATAGGAGAATATCTTAGAGCCGTCAAGCGGCGGAACGGGGATAAGATTGAACACCGCAAGTCCGAGATTTATTATCGTAAAATAATAGAATATAAGCGTGAGCCAGCCGAATATCACTGCCGCTCGGTAGCTCAGATCGGCATATATGCCGATATAGCTTGTCGTTTTATAAAGTATCATTCCCACAAGACCGACAATCAGGTTTGAGATAGGTCCTGCCGCTGCTGTGAGCATCATGCCCTTGCGGTACTGCTTAAAGCGCAGCGGATTTACCTGTACCGGCTTGCCCCAGCCGAAGCCGCCCAAAAGCAGACAGAGCGATCCCAGTAGATCCACATGAGCTAACGGGTTGAGCGTGAGCCTGCCCTGAAGGCGCGGCGTGTCGTCTCCCTGCTTTGTCGCCATCCAGGCGTGAGCAAATTCATGAAGCGGGGTGATAAGAAATATTATCATCAGCCTTGTGCCGTAGTCTATAACTTGATTCGGCGTCAAAGCCGAAAATAATGATGCTGTCAGATTTTCCATAAGCTTTTCCTTTCTTTCGGTTATACATTTTTATTATACACCATTTGCCCGATGATTTCAAGCATATTAAGTAATTTTTCCTATATTTTTATGTTCACATTACCAATTAACGAAAAATTAATATATTTTTTTTCATTAGGACTTGCATTTTTCTGCTCGATATGTTATAATATCATTTGTTGTAACGGTGCAAATACGCAAAGCACTGACCAGACGGCATATTTAAGGAGGTGCGTCGTAATGGCAAAATGTCAGTTCTGCGGAAAGCAGATAGCTTACGGTATCAAGGTCTCTCACTCTCACAGAAGGACTAACAGAGCTTGGAAGCCGAATGTAAAGAGAGTTAAGGCAGTTGTCAACGGTACTCCCTGCCATGTTTATGCTTGCTCCAGATGCCTGCGTTCGGGCAAGGTAGAAAGAGCCTGACAAGCAGGGTCTTGATGACTAAAAACCGGAAGCGGCGGTGTTTTCGCCGCTTTTTTTATTTTCACAAAAAACGTTTTTTTAACAAAAAACAGCGCCGCGGGTATCAGCTGCGGCGCTTTAGCTTTTTTATACTGTAAATATCTTCTTTCTGTCTATGTCATCGGGCGGTGCGAAACGGCTGTCGCCGCTGTCGGACTGCGCGGGCGGCTTTGGCTCGTTCGTTATATCGTCCTCGCCGAAGCCCTCGTCCACCTTGTGGATTATATCATAGAGGATTATCGAATTGGAGACGTCTATCCTTTCCGCAAGATAGTCAAGCCGAGCCGAGATGTATTCCTCGTCGACAACGCCGTCGTTCGTCCGCGACTGCGCGGCGTTGAGAGAAAATTCGCTCTCGTCAAACTTATACAATCCGTGCTCCGCGTCGGAATACAGCGGGATAGGATCGTCCTTGTACTCCTGATTGCAGGAGGCGTACTTAGCTACGTTTTCATAGCCGTCGAGGTCAAAGTAGGAATTTATCTGGCTTTCGTAATACACCTTGTCGGTGACGAAATTTCCCGTCGGGAAGATAACGATGTTTTCTTCATCGTCGGCTATGGAAAAAATATCGTGGCCGAGCGCGTATTTGTTTGAAAAGCCGAACATATTTCCGAGCGTGGGCTGTACGTCGTACATTCCCATGACCTTGGTTATCTCCTTCGGCTCGTAGCCGCCGTCCTTAGACCAGATTATCAGCGGCACCTTGCGGTTTATGTTGTAATAAAAATCGTCCACCGGGATATATCCGGGATCGTCCTTTGTCAGGGTCTTGTCCGAGAAGGGCTCGTAATTGTAGTAATACTCGTACTCCTCCTCTTTTATCTTAGCGTCGTGGTCTCCGTAGATCACCAATACCGTATTGTCGAGCAGTCCCTGCGCGTCAAGGTCGTCCATAAGCTGTCCGATAGCTTCATCAGCATAGTGTACCGACTTGAAATAGCTTCCGAGCTTCGTTCCCTCGAGGAAATCGCGCGTTACCTCCTCGTACATTCCCGTCTCGGCATCGTACTGCTTATACTTGAAGTTCACCTCAAAATCGCTTACTCTCTCGATATCCGTAAACGGAGTATGGTTCGTCAGCATTATCAGAGTGCCATAGAAATTGTCGTTTGCTTCAGATATATCCTTGACCTTCGGCACGAGCTGGCGGAAGAAGGATTTGTCCGAAAGACCCAAGCCTATCGTCTCATCTATCACAAAATCCTGCGAATAGTTATAGAGCTTGTCATAACCGAGAGATTGGTGCAGATTCAGTCTGTTCCAGTAAGAACCGTTGTTGCCGTGCATACTGAATACATAATATCCCATTTCCGCAAACTTTTTCTGCGTGGTGACGTAGTTTCTGTCCCAATAGTTTATTGCCACCGTTCCGCTTGAAGCCGGCATGAGCGAGGTCGAAAAGGTAAACTCGCTGTCAGAGCTTGTGCCGACGCTCTCCTGCGCGTAGAAGTTTGAAAAATAAAGTCCCTCGCTCGCTAATCTGTTCAGATTTGGCGTAAGCTCCTCGCCGTTAAAATAGGTGTCGAGCGTAAACTGCTGTATGCTCTCGGCGTGTATCGCTATGACGTTTTTGCCCTTGAAAATATCGGTATATTCGTTTCCGTCCGCCGCGTTTTCCTCCGCCGAGACCTGTACCTTTTCTTCGTTTTCGGCTTTTGAATCGAAAAATTCATCGAATTTCTGCTTGCCCTTTTCATATCCGAACATTACGTTCAGCTTTGCATGAACGGAGGAAATAGTGTCGCTTATCTGATAAACGTACATTCCGAAGCTGCTCATTATCGACTCTCTGTTCCACTGCTTTACAAGCCGCGAGCAGTCGGTCTTTGTCAGCATCGTACCGAACAGCGCCGCGCTCACTAACGTGACTATTACCGAAGTCCCCGCGTATTTTGAACGCTGCCTGCCCTCGGTCCTTTGTCTTACAAATTCTAAACCGTTCTTTTTCTTTAACAGTATGTAGGTAATTATCATCGCCGGTATCGGGAAAAGCAGTATGAAATCCTTAGCTTCAAGAATGTTTTTCGTTACCGCGTCCATTACTCCCCCCAGTTGGGAAGCCGTCGACAGCTCCGAAACCGATACGAACGATGTGAAATTTGTATAATAGATGGAATTTCCCATCGCAAGGATAGAGAATACCACCGTCCACACCATCAGATATATGAACCGCGACCTGTGCTTTTTGAAAAGATACGCAAAGACCGATATTATCGTGATCGCCGTAATGTCCGCAAGCGTCGGCTTTATTATGCTTTTAAGTATGACCTTAACGGACTTGCTGTCTCCGAAGGTCACGGTAAAGCCCCTCAGAATTATTGAATTTATTACAAGAGAAATATTGAATACAAGAACAAGGATATTGTTTTTTAACCAGCCGCCGGAGGCTTTTTCCGCATGAGCCTCTTTCTGCTCCGACCGGCTCTCGGCGGGCTTTTCCTCGGCGG
>CANQCJ010000061.1 GCA_947589205.1 uncultured Ruminococcus sp.
AGACCTAACAGGTTCGCCGTGACGTTAAGGCTTATCGCTTCGAGAGCCTCGCTGTCTTTAAGCTTCGGGAAAAGCAGCCTCAGCGGCGCTTTCATAAGCTTACAGAGCCTTTTGGTCAGCCCGCATTTTTGCGCCGCGCTCATAAGTCCGCCCCAAAGCCCCATCGCTCCGGCGAGACCTATACAAAGCTCCACCGCGTCCGAGCAGCCGCTCAGCGCGGCATTAGCAAGCTCCTGCTCGTTTCCGAGAGCTATCGAGAAAACGACAGAAACAGTTATTAACAAAGTGATAATTACACCGAACAAAATAAAAACCTTCTTAGTATAAATTATTAAAAAAACCTTAAATTTTCTATTTTCAAAAATTTTTCGCCAAAACTATTGACTTTTGTAATATTAGTATTGTATAATTATATCAGGTCGGATATACTTTGGGAAAGCTGACGCTTTTTTAAAGCGCGTCCGACACGGATCTTTAATTTTTTAGCGCGGAGGGATTTTTTATGAAATCAACCGGTATCGTCAGAAATGTCGATAACCTTGGGAGAATAGTTCTCCCGATCGAAATAAGGAGAGTTTTTAATCTTGATGCAAAGGATCAGGTGGAGATCTATACCGACAACGATATGATCATTCTCAGAAAATTTCAGCGCAGCTGCGTTTTCTGCAAAAGCCCTGAGGATATCGTAGATTTCAAGGGCAAAGCTATCTGCTCCAAATGCCTTGAGAGCATTAAAAACGGCGACTGACTGTCTGTTTCTACATAAAGGGTACAGAAAAAGCAAGAGAGAGGTAATCAACACCTCTCTCTTTTTATATGCGCTCGTTTTTTGATTTATGACGGCGGCACAGATCCGTTTTCATCGGAAAATATCTCCTCCGGCTTTACGGCAAGCTCGCCGTCGGCGCGTCTTATCACCTCCGTGCCGTAGGGCAGCGAAAGAAAACGCACGATGTCGCTGTCTATATTGCATATGGTGTTTATCCTGTAAAGCGAAATGCTGTAGGGGTCGGAAAGGTATTCGCGCGATTCCTCGCCGGACAGAAACAGCCAGCCGCTGTCGTTTGCCGAAAGCTCGTCGTCGGCATCGCTCATAAAGCTCTCCGGGATAATGCGCTTCATAAAGCCCACCCTGCGCCCCTCTACCGCTACCCGCTTGCTCGCGGCGCAGTATTTTCCTATATTAAGTCCGCTCGTAAAATCTATTTCCCTGCCTAAAAGCGGTATATCCTTTTCGCGCGTATAGCCCTCGCAGGAATTTTTTCGCACGACGTCTAATATCGTGCCGAACGGGATAAGCTTTTTTACAAGCGCGTCTATGCCGTTGACGATCTTGTATTTCATCTCGTCCTCGTATATCGGCAAAAGCTGATAGAACGCCGTCATGTCGTCCTTTGAAAAAAAGCATACCCTCGCTTCGTCGCCGCCGTCCGTCTGCAAAGCGATAAGAGCCTCCGCCGTAAAGCCGGTATTCTCGATTATCGGCGTCCCGTTTGAAAAAACGTGTCCGACCGCCACCCACGAGCCGCGGTCGGCGGGAAGCCGCGTCAGCGTTCTCATATGCGCGCAGACCGCCGCTTCAAGCTCCTCGGAAGCATCGAGCGGGATATACATGACAAGCTCCGCGCGCGAGGGGGTAAAGCCCGAGATCTCCTCCGGTATCATCATTTTATACGCGCCCATGCCGACAGTCGCAAGTATCCTTTTGCCGCGCCTGCCGGTTTGCGTTATAACGGCTATATCCGCGCTGACGACCGACGGCGACGGGTCGGGTATTATTCTCTCTATTTTCCCGAAATGCTTCTCTAAATGTGCGAGTATCGCTTTGCGCTGCACCTCCGAATAATAAGAGGTACGCCGCTCCATGTCGGCGGCGCATATGCGCTTTAGCTCCTCCGCCTGCGGCGTCATTTCGGAAAGAGCCTCCATAAGCGCAAGCTCCGACAAAGCGTCCGCCGTCCTGCCCATTGCAAAGCAGGCCCTCGCAAGCTGGTAATGCCACTCGCCGTTTCTTACCCCCTGCTCATAATAATGCAGCAGCACCGCTTCCGCGCCCTCGTAAAGCTCCTCGCCGTTTTCCTCAGAAATATCTATCAGCGCTCTTGCGAAAATTATCCCGATCTCCATATCGCTGCGCACCTCTTCGGTATTCATCAGCAGATCCGCTATCTCCTCGTTTTTCCCGCTCTCATAGAGCTTTAACGCTTCTTCCTTCAAGCCTTCCTTGCCGCTCATTTTCTCACTCTCCTTTTTCAAATTATTATAACACATCATAATGAAAATGTCAAACGGCAATTTTTAACGCTTTAAAATACGCGCAGAATTTTTTTGCAAAAAAATTTTTTGTTTTCTCCTTGCATATCTAAACAATATATGTTATAATAAAGTATGAAATACGGCTGACGGAAAGGATCTGAAAAGCATGATAACAAAAATAGACCTTAGCGGCGTCTGGAGGCTCGCTCTTGACAAGGAATGCAGGGGAATTATTCCCGATTTTGACGATGAGATAAGTCTGCCCGATACTACCTCTCATGCAGGAAAGGGCGAGGACAATCCCGCGCGCGAGGAGGGCACGCTTACCGACACCAAGCTCTTCGAGGGAGACGCCTGGTTCTCTAAGACCGTCGATCTGAGCTGCGCCGAAAACAAGACCGCAAAGCTTTATCTTGAAAGAACAAGAATGACTAAGCTTTATATCGACGGCGAATATATTTCAAGCGCGGACAGTCTGACATCTCCGCATATTTACGATATATCCCGCTTTGCCGACGGCAAGCCTCACGAGCTGACTGTTTGTGTAACAAACGTGGGCTACCCCACAAAGGGCGGACACCTGACCTCTCCCGATACGCAGACAAACTGGAACGGCATTACGGGAGAGATCTCCGTAAGGGTTTTTGAAAAAACTCACGCGGAGGACGTAAGAGCTTATACGCTGTTTGAACAAAAGGCATTTAAGATAACCGGAAAAATCGTCGGCGAAAAAAGCGGCAGGCTTACCGTTTCCGCCGAAAGCTTCAACCTTCCCGAGGGCGGCTGCGCGCATATCCCCGCGCCTGTCGAAGCGGTTTACGAAAACGGCGGGTTTTCCGTCGTTTTGCCCCTCGGCGAAAACGCGAGGACTTGGGACGAATATTCTCCGGAGCTTTATAAAATAAGCGTTTCCGTCGGCAATGATACCGTGACGGTCACGGCGGGATTTAAAGAGCTTAAAGCCTGCTCGGATAAATTCTATATAAACGGCAGAAAAACCTTTATGCGCGGCAAGCACGACGGACTTATCTTCCCTAAGACCGGCTTTGCGCCGACCGATACCGCAGAATGGATACGCATACTGAAAATTTCAAAGTCCTACGGCATGAACCACTACAGATTCCACACCTGCTGCCCGCCCGAGGCGGCTTTTGAAGCCGCCGATATCGTGGGTATCTACATGGAGCCGCAGCTGCCGTTCTGGGGCACGATACAGGCTCCCGGCGAGGAGGGCTTTAACGAAGCCGAACAGAATTATCTTATCGCGGAGGGCTTCAGAATGCTCTCGGCGTTCGGCAATCACCCGTCCTTCTGCATGATGTCTATGGGCAACGAGCTTTGGGGCAGCACTCAACGTCTTAACGATATCATAGGCGCGTACAAAAAATTCGACCCGCGTCATCTTTACACCCAAGGCTCGAATAATTTCCAGTGGTTTCCCAACGTTGTGGAAAACGACGACTATTTTGTCGGCGTAAGGCTCGCCAACGACCGCCTTATACGCGGCTCATACGCCATGTGCGACGCTCCGCTCGGTCATATACAGACCGATAAGCCGTCGGCAAATCACAATTACGACAGCGCGGTACGCCCGGCTCACGCCGCTTCGGCTACCGCTTCGGCTGACGGCACCGTTCAGATACAGTACGGCACTACCATGAAAACCGTCAAGGCTAACGAAGCGGACGCGGATTTTATCCCTAAAGTGCCGATAGTTACTCACGAGATCGGTCAGTATGAGACCTATCCGGATTTCGATGAGATAGAAAAGTATACCGGCAGCATTAAAGCGAGAAATTTTGAGATATTCAGAGAACGTCTCGATAAAAAGGGTCTGCTCAAATATGCAAAGGATTATTTCAAGGCGTCCGGCGCGCTCGCCGCGGCATGCTACAAGGAGGAGATGGAATCGGTGTTCCGCTCGGCATCGCTCGGCGGTTTCCAGATACTCGATATACAGGATTTCAGCGGTCAGGGCACCGCGCTTGTCGGTATGCTCGACGCGTTCATGGACGAAAAGGGCATATGCTCTCCCGAGCAGTGGAGAGAATTTTGCAATGACGCCGTTATCATGGCGGAATTTGACGACTATGTGCTCGAGGAGCAAAGCGAATTTACCTACAGGATAAGACTTACCGACTTCCGCCCGAACGGCATACGCGGCAAACGCTGGAGCGCAAGGCTCGTCTGCGAATGCGGCTCTGTTATTTCAGCCGCCGAGGGCGTTGTTCCCGACAGCGATGAAAACTATCTTATCCTCGATACGCAGACCGTAACGCTCCCCGAGCTTGAAACGCCCAAAACGCTTACGCTGTCGCTCCGCATAGAGGATACGGACGTTAAAAATCATTACGAGCTTAAAGTATTCCCCAAACGCGAAAGCGTTGACATACACGGCGCGTTCATCTTTGAAAGGCTTAACGATGAAGCCGACAGCCTGCTGAAGCAGGGCAAGACCGTTCTTCTGCTGCCAACGCTCGAAAGCCTTAAAGACCGCTCGATCGAGGGCTTCTACTGTCAGGACTTCTGGTGCTATCATATGTTCCGGCTGATATCGGAAATGATGGGCAAGCCCGAGCCTGTCGGCACTATGGGTCTGCTTATACAAAAGGATCACCCCGCGCTTGCGGATTTTCCCGGCGAAAGCTTCTCTACTCCGCAGTGGTACGAGATAGTTTCCAATTCCGTCAGCGAGATACTCGACGATCTTCCCGGAGAAAGAAACGTGATAGTCAGAACGATAGACAACTTTGAAAGAAACCACGATCTCGGTCTGCTCTATGAATACAAACGCTTTGACGGAAATGTCCTCGTCTGCTGCTGCGACCTCGAAAAAGCGGCGGCCTCCCCCGAGGGCAGACAGTTTGCTTATTCGATCATCGAGTATGTAAAACGCTGCAACGCTCAAAAATAATTAAAGATATAAAAAACCTAAGAAGGAACAAAAATGAATAAAAGAAAGAAAAAGACAAGGCTTAAGACTGCCGGTCTGCTGATACTGCTGCTGCTCGCTCTGCTTGCGGCGGCGGGTATCGGCTTTATCTTGAAAACGGCTTTTAAAAGCGACAAAAAAACTATAGAAAAAAAAGACCTGTCCTCTCAGCAAGCCGGATCCCTCCCGTCCGAGACCGAAAGCCTCCCCGAACGCGAGATAGATATATCCCTGCTCAAAGAAAATTTTACCTATTACGCTATCCCCTCCTCCCAACTCGACAGCGGCTTGCTAAGCTCCGGAGGTATCGCGGACGAAAGCTCCTTGCAGCCGGTATACAATTCGCTTTTTACCTTAGAGGGCTTGCAGATAGCTTCGCTCGAGGACGCCTCTCTTAAATGCTCTAACGCTTTGATAAAGCCGCTCAATGATATGCTCTGCGCTTTTTATGAGCGCACCGGGCTTAGGACTATCCTTATCAAAAAGGCTTACGAGCCTTATCAAGCTCAAAGCCTTGAAGGCTATGACCACTACGACGAATACGGAAATTATCTCGGCTATTACGCGGACGAAACGCCCGCCTCGCCCTGCGCCGAACACGAAAACGGCGTGAGCATAGACCTTGCGCTTTATGACAGGGACAGCGGCGTCATCAGCGATTTTCAAAGCGTCGGCGAGTATCAGTGGTTTGAAAACAACGCGTTCAGATACGGCTTTATTTTGCGCTACGGCGAAAACAAACAGCAGCTTACCGGAAGGGAATACTATCCCGCGCATTTTCGCTATGTCGGCGTCGCCGCGGCTAAGGCTATGCACGACCGCGGGCTTTGCTTGGAGGAATTTAACGATGTGATAAAAGGCTGTTCCTTCGACAGTCCTATGAGCGTAAACACCGAAAGCGGACTTTGGCTTATCTACTACATCGCCGATTCCGGACTTGAGGTCACTCAGGCGCAGATACCGACCGCTGCCGACGGACAAACGCCGCCGTTTGAAATTTCGGGAAATTCCTCCGACGGATATATAATTTGCGTCAAAGCCGACGCTTCCCTGCTCTCGGCTGAGACCGATCTGACCTCGAGCTTCGATACGAACGGTTAATATTATTATATTCCCTTATGTTTTTAAATAGTTTTTTCACAAAATCCTGCTATAATTACATTTGTGATTTTATAATTAAGGGAAGTGTTTGAAAATGACCGCCGTAGCGGAGAAAACCTTGGTCAGAGAGGAAAATAAAATGGGCGTTATGCCTGTCGGCAGGCTCGTGCTTTCGATGTCGCTGCCGATGATGGCCTCCATGCTCGTACAGTCGCTCTATAATATCGTAGACAGCTTTTTTGTGGCGCAGCTCGATAAAAACGCCTTTACCGCGCTGTCGCTCGCCTTTCCGCTGCAAAATCTGATGATAGCCGTCGGCGTCGGCACTGCTGTCGGCGTGAACGCAAATCTTTCTCGCTCGCTCGGCGAGAAAAAATTCGAGCTTGCAAATAAGTACGCAAAGACCGGCTTGTTCCTCTCGGGCGTTTGCACGCTCGTGTTTATGCTGGTCGCAGTGCTTTTTACAAGGCTCTACTTTAACATTCAGACCGACGTTAAGGCTACCGCCGATTACGGCTGCACCTATATGTTTATCGTGACCTTCGTCTGCATCGGACTTTTCGTTCAGGTAATGACCGAAAGGCTTTTGCAGTCGACCGGAAAAACGCTGCTCTCTATGTTCACGCAGGGGTTGGGCGCGATACTTAATATCATCTTAGACCCGCTGCTTATTTTCGGTATCGGTCCTTTCCCGAAGCTCGGCATCGCGGGCGCGGCTATCGCCACCGTTATGGGTCAGTGCGCGGCGGCGGCTCTCGGCATCTATCTTAACGTGAGCAGGAACAAGGAAATAAACATAAATATGCGCGGCTTTAAGCCTCAAAAGGCTCTTGTCGGAAAAATTTATTCCATCGGCGTGCCGTCTATCATAATGGCTTCGATAACGAGCGTTATGACCTTTATGCTCAATCTGATACTTTCGCGCTTTGACGAGCTTACCGACACGCTTCAATCGGCTCTCGGCGCGTATTTCAAGCTTCAAAGCTTTATCTTCATGCCGGTGTTCGGACTTAACAACGGCACCGTTCCGATAATTTCCTACAACTACGGCGCGGGCAAGCGGACGAGAGTTATAAAAACCATTAAGCTCTCCGCGCTGTTTGCGACCATAATAATGCTTATCGGTCTTGCGCTCATGCAGCTTATACCGTCGGTCATGCTCGGTATCTTTAAGCCTGACGCGCAGCTTTTAAAATACGGCGTTCCCGCGCTCAGGATCATAAGTCTTTCGTTTATCTTCGCGGGAATGAGCATTGTTTTCAGCTCCTCCTTCCAGTCTCTCGGCAAGCCGCTGAATTCCATGATGGTCTCCATCGCCCGCCAGCTCGTGATATTAGTGCCGACGGCGTTCCTGCTTTCGCTTACCGGAAAAGCCGATATGGTATGGTGGTCGTTCCCGATAGCGGAGATATTTTCCTTCGCCGCCTGCTGCTTCTTTATGGCAAGGCTCAACAAAAACGTTATTAGCAGGATCCCCGACAATATTTAAAACAGGAGTTTTTTGACATGGATATCGTAAACATCAATGTGAATTACAAAAAAGCGGGTCTTGACGACCCCGGCTTTCAGCCGACGCTGGAATGTCACGTTCCCAAAATTTATGACGAGACCGGCAAAAGAAAACGCCGCGCTGTTCTCATCTGCCCCGGCGGCGGCTACGATTACTGCTCGGAACGCGAAGCCGCTCCCGTCGCCTACAGATTTTTGGGCGCGGGCTTTGCCGCTTTCATTCTAAGATATTCCTGCGTTGATAAAAAATTCCCGACCGCTCTGCTCGAATGCGCGGCTTCGGTCAAATACATTAGAGAAAACGCCGAACGCTTTGACATAGATCCCGATAAAATAGCAGTTATCGGCTTTTCGGCGGGCGGTCATCTTGCCGCCTGCATGGCTAACCTCTGGAATTCAAGCCTGCTCTCCGACACGCTTGAATGCGATCCTCAAACACTAAAGGTAAACGCCTCGGTGCTCTGCTATCCGGTCATACTTTCCGACCCTGCGCTCACTCACGAGGGTTCTATCGCCAATCTTATCTGCCACAAGCACGACCCGGAATTAAGGGAATTTCTCTCGATGGACAAGCGGGTAGGCCCGCAGACCCCGCCGACCTTTATCTGGCACTGCGCGGACGACGGCTGCGTTCCGGTGGAAAACTCGCTTTACTATATGACCGCGCTTTCAAAAGCGCACATTCCCTTTGAAGCGCACATCTACCCGCAGGGCGGTCACGGTCTCGCTATGTGCGACAGCACGAGCGCGACTTGGGAGGGTCACATTCAGCCGGACGCGGCTAAGTGGGCTGAATGCTGCATAAGCCGGCTCAACAAAATTTGATAAAACTAAGACCGTCTGCAAAAAACACAGACGGTCGTTTTTTTTACTTTTTATCAAAGGCAGGATTAAATGCGTAGAAATTTTTAGCGTCAAGCTGGTCGGTCGTCATTCGCAGACCCTCGCCGAAACGCTGGAAATGCACTATCTCGCGCTCTCTTAAAAACTTTATCGGATCTCTGACGTCCGGATCGTCCGCCAAACGCAGGATATTATCATAGCTCAAACGCGCCTTCTGCTCCGCCGCAAGATCCTCGTGAAGATCGGCTATCGGATCTCCCGTCGACTGGATATAATCGGCGGTGAAGCCGACGCCGTTCGCATCGGCGGGATATATGCCCGTCGTATGGTTTACATAGTACGCGTCAAAGCCCGATTCCGCTATCTGCTTCGGCGTTAGATTCCTTGTAAGCTGGTAGATTATCGCGGAAACTATCTCGGCGTGCGCAAGCTCTTCTGTACCAATATCTGTTAAAATTCCCTGAACCTGTCTGCAAGGCATGGTGTAACGCTGGCTCAAATAGCGGCTTGCCGCGCCCATTTCTCCGTCCGGTCCGCCGAGCTGGGCTAAGATCACCTTAGCGAGCGCGGGGTTCGGATTTTTAATATTTACCGGATATTCGAGAGTTTTTTCATATTTCCACATCAGCTTTCACCCCTTTCCCACGGAAACGCCTGAGCGACCCAGTCCCAATAGCCGTCGGCTTTGCTGTCGGCGGCGGTGATAGGGCCGTATTTCTCCTGATACTCCGCCGTCAGCTTCTTTACCTCTTCGCTCTTTGTTCGGAAATATTTAAGTCCCTCGGAGCAGGTCGGGTGGCTGTCAAGATAAAGGTTTATCTCCACAAGCGCAAAGCGCGCCGCCTGAAGCCGCCTCAGAAGCTTTTGCCTTTCACTTGACATTTTTCACCGCCTCCTCTCCGATAAACGGCTTGTCGAGCGAGGGGAAGATCGTCGCTCTTTCAAGCGCGGTGGACTGATCGTACGGCTTTTCCCAGCTTTGGAAGGGTACATACGCCATCGCAAGCGGTGTTTCCTTGGGGAATTTTCCCGCCGGCATCATGCAGTCGCTGAGATCGCAGCCCTCCGCCGGCATCAGCTTTGAGAAAAATTCTTCGTCAAAACCGTCCATTAGTATTACCTCCTGTTTTGTTGTTTTTTGCTGCCTTATGCTACAGATTATGACATCAAACGATATTTTGACACAAAATTTTCGCTGTTTAAGAACGCAAAAAACACACCTCGTACAGAGCGGATATATGTATATATATCTTATATATAAAATACCGTATATGGTATCTGTATCATATGTGAAATATCATATGCGGTATTTTTATCATTTATGCCGTACGCTTTAAAAAACAAAAAAGGAGCGGAAGGCTCCGCCCCTGAACAAAATTTTTATGTTTCACAAAGCTCAACCCGGCTGCTTTAAAAATCCGCCGCCAAAGGATGATGCGCTTTTCATACAAAAGCCTCCTCCTGCGACCGCCTGAAGATCGTCGTCGCTAAGCTCCTCCGAAGCGTTTATCTTGTCAAAATATTCCTCGGCTTCCTTTTCGCTAAGCTCGATACCGTTTTTCTTTGCGGCTTTCATAAGCTCCTCAGCAGACCTCGCCTGCTTTGCCAATTCAGCGATTTTCTTGTCCATAGCTGTACCCTCCGTTCGATTGACCGCGCAAATTTTCAAGCGCGTTTTTCCTTTTGATACTTTTTACGAATAATTTTTAGGTATGTTAGGCTTTTTTCAAAAAATTTTTTACCGCGTTTTTTAAGCCGACGTTTACTCATCGACGTTTACTCATTAAATATTATATCACTAAATCAAGATTTTCTCAATAACAAGCTCCCGACTTTTAGGAAATCAAATTTGATCTTTACGAAATCATATCGCTTGCAAAAGCTCCGCGCTTTCAAGCCTATATGCGCGTATCGTTCTTTTTTAAAAACGCCGCGCGCTTTTTGTCCGAGGCGGCATTGACTTATTTATTATAATATGGTATAATTCAGATAAAAAATCAAACAAGGAGGACGTTTGCCATGACACAAAAATGCTTTGAGCCTTGCAATGAAAACGCGCAGCCGTGCGTTAAAAACGTTATGAAATATCTTTCCGATATCAGCTTTAAAAAAATACTGACCGGACAGCATACGCAGACTATGGCTATGGAGGAGCTGACACACATCAAAGCCGTCACCGGCGAAGAGCCTGCGCTGCTCGGGTTTGAGCTGCTCTCCTATTCGCCGAATATCAATTATCTCGACAGCGACGAGGAATGCCTGACCGAAGTCGAAGAAAACAAACATACGGTTGAGA
>CANQCJ010000062.1 GCA_947589205.1 uncultured Ruminococcus sp.
GATCACAGAGCGGATATATCTGAATTTCAGCTGCCCATACCCTAAAAAAAGCTATGCTTCTCACAGGCTCACTCACCGCCGCTTTCTCGAAATTTACGAAAAGCTGCTGACAGAAAACGGCATTATCTGCCAGAAAACCGACAACGCCGGTTTGTTTGAATTTTCGATAGAACAGCTTTCACAATGCGGCTGGGCGATGCAAAACGTTTCGCTCGATCTGCATAATTCCTCCTTTGAGGGCAACATAACGACCGAATATGAGGAAAAATTCACTTCGCAGGGACTGCCGATATATCGGCTCGAAGCGTATAAAAGGAGATAACCAATGACAAAAAAACACGCTGCCGTTTTGTCCTGCATTGCGCTTGCGGCAGTTATCGGCGGCTCGGTCGGCTTTGCGATGCATTCAAAAAGCAAGGCTGACGAGACCGAAGAGCGGGAGCAGTCCTCCTCGGTCGAAGCCGCGCCGCTTGCCAAAAGACCGATATACGTTGAAAACGACACGGACGGACAAAGAATTTACGGCACCGACGTGCTTTACTGCCGCGGCGGGATAAAGATAACTCTCGACGGCTCAAGAGACGATGAAATAGACCTTACGTTTGAAAACGATTCGGACAAGGGCTATACCTTCAGCACCGATTACGTCGTTGCTAACGGCGCGTCTGTCGACTCTTCCATAATTTTTCTGAACGTGGAGGCAAAGACCTCCGAGCAGTATACGCTGAGAGGTCTCACCGACCAGCTTCCTGACGGAGACGTTATAGATCAGCTTCTTTTGCGGTTTGAAATGTACGATGAAAATTACGAGGACAATCATTTCAGCGAGCCGATAAAGATCGTTTACAGCAGCACCGAACACAGCTATCAGCCTTGGGACTATGCGACGCTCGTTTATCGCAGCGATGAGCTGGATATTTACTGCAATTCGGTAAATTACCGCGCCGACGACCCCGAGGACGATTACGACAGCGAACGCCTGCTGCTCTGGATCTATTATATAAACAAGGGCGAAAGAGATATTTCGCTTAGTCCGAAGAACGTTTACGCTGCGGACGGAAGCAGCCCGCCGGAGGAGATCCGCGCTTTTTCCTATACGAGAGTGCCGCCGCAGACGGTGGCTACCGATTCGCTAAGTATCGAAAGCGGCTATTCCGATCTGTCCTTTTCGCTTTTTGATACCAAAAAAATAGATATTACCCTTTATGCGTCTTATAACGACGGAGAGGACGATCAGGATATCGAGCTCGATACGATCTTAGCGGATCTCAGCGAAAACGGCGAATGAATCGGAGGTGCGGCGCGTTATGCTTACAAAGCTTATAAGGGCTATGGTGAGGATAATCACAGCCTCTGTTTTGCTGACAGAAGCTCTTACCCTCGCTTTTGCAAAAGCCCATCGACTTCCCATACCGCAGGGAGCTTTTTCAATGCTTCTTTTCGCAGGCTCGTTTGCGGTTTTTTCTATTATTTTTCTTAACATGGAAAGACTTCCGAGAGCAGGCTTCATGCGCAGTCTTGAAGAAAACGGCTTTTCGGATAAAACCAATGAGCTTATAAAAAAATGGGTCAAAAAATGCGGAAAAAGAGGATACCATGACACGGCTCTGCTCGCGCTGTCGGAGCTTTGTATGTCTTTTGAAAAATACAAAGAAGCTTTTGAATGCTTATCAAGGATAAGCTGCGGCAAACTTGACGATCGGCAGAAAATAGTTTATTACAACTCCTATCTCTACGGCGCGGTGATATGCGGCGACAAAGCCGCCGCGGACGCGGTCTATAACAGGTCAAAGCTTTTGCTGCTCGGCGTTACGGACGATAGACTGTCGGGGGTCGTAAAGCATACTCTCGGCTGTTATGAGTATATGTGCGGCAGACTCGCTTCGGCGGAAGTTTTTTTTAACCAATCGCTTGAGACCGCCGCTCACGGCGCCGGCTTCGACGAAGATCTTATCTGCGAGGACAATTTCGGTCTCTGCGCCTGCTATCTTGAAACAGACCGACTTATGCAGGCTAAATACGCAGCGGAGCAGGCCGCTTACTATGCGCAGGGCGCAGACAGCGTTATACAGCGCAAGCTTGAAAGAACAAAGCGGCTTGTGGAGCTTGCTTTCCGCAATACGCAAAATGACGATTTAAATATTGAAGCAGAAAAAGGAAGTGCATAATATGATATATACCGTTACATTCAACCCTGCTGTTGACTGCGCGGTCAGAGTCGGAGAACTGCTCGGCGGCGGTGTGAACAAGGCTGTTGAAGAAAATATTCTCGCGGGGGGCAAAGGGATAAACGTTTCCTGCGTGCTCAATAACCTCGGGATAGAAAACATCGCTCTCGGATTTCTCGCGGGTTCGACGGGAAAAGCGATAAAACACGATCTTGACGAGCAGGGCGTTGATAACCGCTTTATTTTTTTGCCCTCGGGCAATTCGCGGATAAATTTAAAGATCATCTCCGAAGCCGGCGGCTTTAGCGAAACGGAAATAAACGCTCCCGGTCCGGATATCGACAGAGCTTCGCTCGATAAGCTCTATCAGCAGCTTGAAACGCTTGAAAGCGGCGACAAGCTCGTGCTTGCGGGAAGCATTCCGCGTTCGCTGCCCGACAGCGCCTATGCCGATATAATGGCTATGCTTGACGGAAAGGGTATAGATATTATCGCGGACGCTTCGGGTAAGCTGCTCGAAGGGGTGCTTAAATACCGCCCGTTCCTGATAAAGCCCAACCACATAGAGCTTGGAGAGCTTTTCGGAGAGACCGTGGACAGCTTTGACAAGGCTCTCGAGCTTGCGTTCAGGCTCAAAGATATGGGGGCGCGCAGCGTGCTTGTTTCAATGGGCGGAGACGGCGCGGTCTTTGCCGGCGAAAACGGCGAAAAATTCACCTGCGCCGCGCCCAAGGGAAAAGCCGTGAACACTGTCGGCGCGGGAGATTCTATGGTAGCGGGCTTCCTTGCGGGACTTATCAAATTCAGCGACCCTTACAAGGCGTTTTTATACGGCATTTCCGCAGGAAGCGCAAGCGCGTTTTCTCAATTTCTCGCTTCGGCGGAGCAGGTGGAGAAAATCTACGGTGAGATATCTCAAAACCGTTGAAATTACTTGTCCGCAACTCAAAATGTACATTGAAATATTCAAAAGCAACTCCAAATTGGTTGAGTTTACACCGGGTCTATTTTTATCGCCTGCGCTTTGACACGGGGAAGTATGATATGAGAATGTATAGAAAATAGAACGGACGGTGAGGTCTTAGATGTTGGAGGAATTGTTGCATTTTATCATAAGTTTATACACTGTAATGTTGAAAATTAACATTATACTTGCGCCTATCTTTATTCTGCTTAACGAGATTTCATTAAAAATAAAAAAATGGAAAATGCGGAAGCAGTATTTACAGCAACAGGAATATTTCCGCCAGCAGCGATACTATCAACAGTATTATAAGCAGCCGCAAAATATTTCTCCGACATCTCAGACACCTGTACAAAATATCACCGACTACAATACTGCTCCCGATAACCGCACACCGCCGACCGATCCGCTCGCCCGGTTCAAAGGGATAATGGGCGAGCATAATGTAAACAAACTGCTTTTGGAGCTTGACAGGGAAAGGTACATACTTCTCAGCGATATTCTGCTCAAAGCCGACAAATACGGGTCGTCTTATACTACTCAGATAGACCATATTTTGGTTTCCGTTTACGGGATATTTGTTATAGAAACTAAAAATTACAGCGGTAAGATCTACGGTACGGACAGATCGGATAATTGGAGAGAATATCTCCGCGGGGAGGAATTTAAATTTTATAATCCGGTCAAACAAAACTACGCCCACAAAAGAGCTTTGGAGGATCTGCTCGGGCAGACGGTCATTCCTATCGTTGTTTTTTCGGACAACGCTTTGATAAAAGCCGTTACCTCTCACACCGTGATAAATATGAGCGTTCTGAAGGAGACTATAAGAAGCTATGACAGGGAAATATATTCGCGCGAACAGATAAACGGCTTTGCAAGAAAAATTTCGGAAAATAATATCACCTCCCCCGTTTCACGCGCGGAGCATATCTCTCAGGTACGGCAAAGTGCAAATAAATACAGCTGATCCTTCGTCAATTTCACCATATTTTCACAGCATTATTCATAACGCGTTCATAATTGTATGCTATAATCATCATAACAGTTATCAGGAAAGGTGCTTATAATGGATAAACAGGAGAAAATATATACCGATGGCGAAAACGGTTCGCTCGTGCCGGACGAGGACGAGGAGTTTGAGCGAAAGCTCGCAGAGGAGGAAAACGCCCGCCGCGCAGAGCTTGAACAAAAACGCTTAGAGCGCGAAAAGGAGCGCGTCCGCAGACAAAAGGAAGCTCAGAAGCAGCGCGACGCGGCTATCGCAAAGGACAAGCTCGATCTTATGAAGATGAAAGCCGGTATCGCCGAGGAGAACGAACAGATAAAAGAAGAACACACCGAAAAGCGTCAGCTTACTTTTAAAGAAAGGATCGCGAATTTCTGGTATCACGACAAGGTGTGGATCTGCCTCGGCACGTTTTTAGCCGCGGTAGCCGCTTTTCTTATCTACGACACCGCCACGAGAGTTCAGCCGGATCTGCAAATAATGCTTATTGCCGACGACGGGCTTGATTACTATTCGGCGGCGCTTGAGGAAATTTTTGAAAGCGTAGCCGAGGACACTAACGGCGACGGAAAGGTCTATGTTCAGATCATGAATATGCCGCTTGACAGCGCGCAGTACGATCAGATACACGTTGCGAACAATTCAAAGTTTCTCGCTAATTTGCAGCAGGGACAGATAATTTTAGCTATAACCGATTCAAACACCGACGAGGATATACAGCAGATATTCGTTGACGATCTTCCGGAGCGATTTCCCGATAATCCGTATATAGACGAAAAGGGACTGTCGCTGAATTTTGCTTTTCTTGCAAGAGAGCTGGAATTTAAAAAAATGCCGAACGATCTTTATTTAAGACTAAGACGTCCGGTGAACACGATGGACGGTTCGCTCGAGGATATGCAGAAAAATTACGACGAGGCTTTGAAGTATTTTGAAAAGCTCAGCGATATGCTCTATGAACGCGCAAAGCTCGAGGACGACAAGGGCCTTACGACCGAGCCCGTCAAAAAAGAACACATCATCGAGACAAAGCCGGGCGTTTTTGAAAAAGAAAGCGAAAACGACAGCGAATAAGTTTTTTATATAAGTCTTGACAAGCCGTGAAAAATGTGCTATAATATATCTATTCACGATAACCGTGCGCGGGGTGCACCACCATGGGTGCAGCTGTTTTTGCCGTGCGCGGTTTTTTGTTTTTTGTAAAAAAGGAGGGTCTGCATATGGCTGTTATAAACGGCGAAAAGGATAACGCTCACAACGGTATCAGCGTGCTCGAATATCTCTCAAAGCAGGGAAAAAAGCCGTCTCAGGTCGCTGTAATGATAAACGGCGATATTCTTCCGAAGGATAAATACGCCGGCACTGTTATTGAAGAAAACAGCGAGGTCGAAATAATCGGCTTTGTCGGCGGCGGCTGATAAAAAGCTTTTTTCAATAAAAAATCACTAAAAGGAGATCTTAAAAAATGCAGGATAAGCTTGTTATTGCAGGACATGAATTTGATTCAAGATTTATTTTGGGCTCGGGCAAATTCGATCTGACGCTTATAAAAGCCGCCGTCGAGCACGCGGGCGCGCAGATCATTACTCTCGCGCTCAGACGCGTAAACAGCTTTCACGGAAATATCTTAGAGCATATCCCCGAGGGGGTAACGCTTCTGCCGAACACCTCAGGCGCAAGAAACGCCGAGGAAGCCGTTAAAATTGCCCTGCTTGCGCGTGAAGCGGGCTGCGGAGAATTTATAAAAATAGAAGTCATACGCGATTCAAAATATCTGCTGCCGGATAATTATGAAACGGCAAAGGCGTGCGAAATGCTCGCTAACAAGGGCTTTATACCGATGCCGTATATGTACCCGGAGCTTTACGCCGCAAGAGATATGGTAAACGCCGGAGCTGCCGCTATAATGCCGCTCGCTTCTCCTATCGGCTCAAACAGAGGTCTTGCGACAAAGGAATTTATACGGATACTTATTGAAGAAATCGACCTGCCGATAATCGTCGACGCAGGTATCGGCAGACCCTCTCAGGCTTGCGAGGCTATGGAAATGGGCGCGGACGCGGTAATGGCAAACACCGCTATCGCTACCGCCGGAAGCATCGTACAGATGGCGCAGGCGTTCAAAAACGCGATAAACGCCGGCAGGACCGCTTACCTTGCGGGTCTCGGCAGAGTGCTCGACAAGGCTGACGCTTCTTCTCCGCTTACCGGCTTTATAAATGACGGAGGAACAAAATAATGGCTAACGAAAAAACCGATCATATGACATATCTTCCGGGAATGGAAATTTTAGAGGATTCCGATATAGGCGATAAGGTCGTAAGTCTTATGAACGCCTACGACCCGGCAAAATACACCGAAGCCGACGTACTCCGCGCGCTCGAAGCGCAATTCCCCTCCACCGAGGACTTAGCCGCGCTGCTCTCCTTTGCCGCAGAGCCGCACCTTGAAGCTATGGCTCGCAGGGCGACTGAGGAGACGAGAAAGCATTTCGGGAACAGCGTTTATCTTTTTACCCCGCTTTATATCGCAAACTACTGCGAGAACCGCTGCGTTTACTGCGGCTTTAACTGCGACAACAGGATCCGCCGCGCAAAGCTCGACGCCGACGGCATACGGCGCGAGATGAAAGCGATAGCTTCTACCGGTATGGAGGAGGTGCTTATCCTTACCGGAGAAAGCAGAAAAATGAGCAGCGTCGAATATATTGGTCAAGCCTGCAGGATAGCTCATGAGTATTTTAAAAATGTAGGAATAGAGGTCTATCCGATGAATACCGATGAATATGCCTATCTTCACCAATGCGGCGCTGATTATGTGACGGTATTTCAGGAGACCTACAACAGCGACAGGTATGAACAGCTTCACCTCGGCGGACACAAGAGGATCTACCCCTACCGCCTTAACGCGCAGGAAAGAGCGATACGCGGCGGAATGAGAGGCGTGGCGTTCGCAGCTCTGCTCGGACTGGACGATTTCAGGAAGGACGCTTTCGCCGCGGGAGTCCACGCCTATCTGATACAAAGAAAATATCCTCACGCGGAGATATCCTTCTCCTGCCCGAGATTAAGACCTATCGTCAACAACGACAAAATAAAGCCCGTGGGCGTCGGGGAACGTCAGCTTTTGCAGGTAATGTGCGCCTTCAGGATATTCATGCCGTTCGCGGGACTTACCATATCTACGCGCGAACGAGCGGGATTCCGCGACAACGTTGTCGGTATGTGCGCTACTAAGATCTCCGCAGGAGTAAGCACCGGTATAGGCAGCCACACCGATGAAGAGTCTCTCGGCGACGACCAGTTTGAGATAAGCGATGAACGCTCGCTCGAGGAGGTCTGCGCGGCGATAAGCGCGCGCGGCTTGCAGCCGGTTTTGAACGACTATGTTTACATTCCCGAATAAGATCATCGCCGTCTCGGCTTCCCGGATCTGTCCGCGCCCGCTCGAAGAACAGGTGCCGAGATTGGCTCAGGCGGGTATAAAAAAACTGATACTGCGCGAAAAGCAGCTTGACGAGGACGAGTATCTGCGCCTTGCCGAAAAAGTGCTTGCAAGCTGCGAAAAATACGGCGTTGAGCTTATTATACATTTTTATCCGTTCGCTGCTAAAAAGCTTAACATACCTTTTCTTCATATGCCGCTCGATAAGATATCGCCCGATATGAGCGTTCAATTTGAAACACTTGGCTGTTCGGTGCATTCGCTTGACGATGTGAAAAAAGCAAAAGAGCTTGGAGCAAACAGGATAGCCGCAGGGCATATTTTTGAGACCGACTGCAAAAAGGATCTGCCTCCGAGAGGACTTGATTTTCTTTCTGAGGTCTGCAAAAGCGCGGGAGATATACCCGTTTACGCTATCGGCGGCATAAACGAAAAAAATATATCCGACGCGCTCGGCGCGGGAGCACAGGGAGTTTGCATGATGTCGGAAATGATGAAGATATAAACAGGGAGAAGCTTTAAATTATGGAAGGACTTTACCAGGTAAAAGTAATAAAAGAGCTGCTCGGCAGGCACGGCTTCAGCTTTTCAAAAAAATTAGGACAGAATTTCCTTATAGATCCTTCGGTCTGTCCCAAAATAGCGGAGATGGGCAATGCTAAAAGCGGCTTCGGGATAATCGAGATAGGCGCGGGAGTCGGCGTGCTCACGCATGAGCTTGCGGCGCGCGCGGACAAGGTGTGCGCTATCGAAGTGGACGAACGTCTGCTGCCGGTGCTGGCGGAAACGCTCGCTGAACACAAAAACGTTAAGGTGCTTCGCGGAGACGTTTTAAAAGTAGATCTCGCCTCGCTTATAAGAGACGAATTTGACGGTCTTAACGCCGCAGTCTGCGCCAATCTGCCCTACTACATAACCTCGCCGGTAATAATGCGCCTGCTCGAAGAACGGCTGCCGGTCAGCTCCGTCACCGTTATGGTGCAAAAGGAAGCCGCCGTCAGACTTTGCGCTGCTCCCGGAGAAAGAAGCTGCGGCGCGGCAAGCTTCGCGGTCAGATATTTCAGCGAACCGAAAAGGCTTTTCGACGTTTCAAGGGGCAGCTTTTATCCGTCTCCGAACGTCGACAGCAGCGTTGTCAGATTCGATATAAGAAGCGAAACGCCCGATTTTGTTGACGACGAGAAATTTTTCTTTACGGTCGTCCGTGCAGCCTTTCAGCAGCGCAGAAAAACTCTCTGCAATTCCGTTTCAGCCGCCCTCGGTATTGACAAGCAGCTCGTTACACAAGCCGCGCAAAAAGCCGGAACAGACCCGTCCGTCCGCCCGGAGGCGATGACGCTTGAAGGCATGGCGGCGTTTGCTGAGGAGCTTAAAAAAATCAGGTAAAAAAATATAAAAGCCGTTTGCGTTTTGCGTGAACGGCTCTTTTTTATCGACATATTTCTTGTTTATGCTTTGCTATAATGTTTTTATAAGGATCTATCTTTTCAAAAAAAGGAAGTGTAAGGGCATGAACAAGCTTAAAACCAAAACAAACGCGGTATTCGACCCGGCGGATACCGCTTCTTATGCGGTAAAAAAACCGCTTCTTTGCTCGGCGGCTGCGGCTGCGGCGGGCTTTATCCTGACATTTTCAAAAATGGCGGGCTATCCGGGATACATGAACGTCGCCTGCGCGGCTATAGCCGGAGCGTATTCTCCCGCGGTTCTTATCGGGGCGGCTGTGAGCTGCGCCATAAAAGGCGGCTTTGCAGCCCGGGCGGTACAGCTCGGGGCGATGCTTACTATTACAGCGCTCAACGTTTTTTTCCCCGATCATTCAAAAAACGGCGAGCCTGTACGGCTGTCTCTGACCACCGCCGCCATAGCTTTGCTTTTCAGCTCGGTAGCGGGCGCGGTGTACGCTCAGGATTATCCGGTAGCATTAAGAATGATAAATTCGCTGATGTGCGCCTGCACGGTCTACGCGGCGGCTTTTGTAAGACAAAGCGCGCTCAGCGGCAGGGCGATGCGGATTCGCGGTCTTAACGCTGTATACCTTGCAATGCTCTATGTTTCCGTGACCGCTTCGCTTTGTTCTATATCCCTTAGCGTTTTTAACATAGGACGAATATTCGGCTGTATGTGCGTGCAGATAGCCGCGAAAAAACGCCGCGCCGCAGGAGGTGCGGTAATAGGCGCGCTGACGGCGGTCTCCGTTACGCTTTGCAGCTCGTATCTTTCAAAAAACACCATGCTGCTTGCCGCCGCAGGACTTATCTGCTCGGCGTTTTGCGATTTCGGCAGGATAGCCGCAGCCGTATCGTTCATGATCTCGGCAAGCGCGGCTCTCGCCGCGGCGGGACTTAATTCCGACACGTTCAATATGCTTGCCGATATCATCGCAGGTTCTGCGGTATTTGCAGCGCTTCCCTCCAATATGCTCTCAAAGCTCTTTTCAAGCTTTTTGCTGTTTAACGACCCTGCCGACAGCGCGGGTCAGACCGCGTCCTCGCGCCTGACGTTTGCCGCGGCGACCATCTCGGAAATAAAAGAAAAGCTCGCGCTCGTTTCCGATACCGTTGAAGCGCGCGCACAAAGCGTTACCCTCGGTCAAAGGGTCGCCGACGCCGCCTGTCCTGACTGCCGGCTTTGCGAGGACTGCCGAAAAAACGGCGGCACTCAGCGTCTGATAAAGCTTTGCGACAAAAACGGCGCGGACAAGAGCTTCCGCCCCGCAGGCACCACCGTCTATGCCTTACTGCACGAAATACTTATAAAGTGCATAAACGATGAGCTTTCCGACCGCGCGGACGCGGCACGGCTCAAAGAACTCAGAATGCTGCTAAGAGAACAGCTGGGCTCTGTGTCGGATATACTTAACGACCTCTCCTGCCGTCTCTCAAGGCGGCGGGAGATAGACAGCGCGCTTTCGGCGGCGGCTAAGGCTTATTTTGAACGCGAGGGCTTTTCCGGAGTAAGAGCCTGCGTTTATATCGACGAAAACCGCTGCCGCAGAGCGGAGATATATCTTTCCGGAAGCTGTAAGCCTGAGGCTCTTTCACTGACCGCCGGACTTTGCCGCGCGCTCGAATGCGATCTTGAGCTGCCCGGCATCACCGAAACAAACAGAATGACCAAGCTTGAATTTGACGAGATACCTCCGTTTTCCGCCGACTTCGGAAGCTACTGCGCTTCGCGCACCGAAAACTCCTGCTCGGGCGATACCTTGGAGACCGTTGAATGCTCCGCGGGGGAAAAATATCTGCTGCTCTCCGACGGCATGGGCTCGGGCAAGCGCG
>CANQCJ010000063.1 GCA_947589205.1 uncultured Ruminococcus sp.
CTGCCGTCCCGTGAAATAAATTCAGGTATCATATTCTGTTCTATGCATGTGGTTTTATAATGGTTGAGGAGTCCATTCGCTAATGTACTTTTGCCTATACCGCTTGCTCCTGTTATAAAAATAAAATCTTTCATATTTACTCTCTCCTAACCTTGTATCAAGCTTTGCAAGATCATACCCATGTTATTTTCAATTTTGATACGATCAAAAAAATACCTCTCACAACCCCTTTTCCATATACCCGCAGGTAAAAGGAAAAAAATCAAATTTCTTCGTACCAATATGAAGAAAGCCCTGATCCTCATACCATTTTCGCAAGACCCGATTTTCTTCTACAATCCCGATGTTGATCTTCTTAGATCCTTCTTTTTTGGCTCTTTCAAAAGCATCGTTCAGCAAAGCAGCGCCGATACCCTCATGGCGATATTCCGGAAGAACGCATAAATTATTGAGTTCACATTGATGATCGTCCTGCCAAAGCAAGGAATAATACCCTATTATTTTTCCGCTGTCAAGACAATATGCGATCATGCTCCTGCGTTCGATCTCCAATTGATAATACAGCCTGTCGGCGTTTATTGCAAAAGCCGTAAATCTCGGCGCATTATCTTCATTAAATCCAAATTCATCTGCGACCGTTATAAAACTGTTTCTGATGACCTGTACACATTCGGGAATATCTTTTTTCTCGATCTCTTTTATCATGGTTTTCCTTTCTCATAAGCTCCTATTCATCGGATAGCCGTTAAAAAAACGCACAATGCTGTTTATTCCGCAAATGACCCTTTCGTCCAGAATTGCGGGTATTTCATTGGTATTGTGACTGTACACAGCATCATGAATGCTGTAGCAATTCATTTGATGCAGCAAAATTCGCGCAGTTTCAAACGGCTTTTCTATACGTCCGTCCCCGCCGCCCACAAGTATGACCGCTCCCTTTTTTGATCTTGTTATCGGCGTTTCATTTCTGAAAAAACGGGCGCAGTAATATCTTTGCAGCCTGCTTGCCGTATTCAATAATTGACCTGTCAATTCCGAAAAATATATCGGAGAAGCTATCACGATATTGTCGCACGCTTCAATATACGAATATACCTCCTGCATTTCATCGTCGATCGCACAGCCGTCATTTTTCCAACAATATCTGCAATCTATACAGGGCGATATATTGCAGCTGTATGTATTTACGATGTGAATTTCACCCTTTAGAGTGTAAGCCAGTTTTTCAACAAGTGAAGCGGTGTCTCCGTTCGCTCTCGGCGAACCGTTCAGTATCAGTGTTTTCATTTTTTCTCCTTGAAATTAAGCTTAACAGCGTAAAATAACAATTTTTAAGACATTAAAATTATATACTTTTACAGAACTCAATTATCTCATCCTTTCTTTGTTCCACAGCTTCCTTATACTCCACGGAACACAGCCCCAGCCTGCCGCGGCACTCTATTTCCATGTGTCCGTAAAAATGTTCGATGCTTTCAAAAATACGCTGACATTCTCTCATACTTGTTCCTGTTCTTAAAGCCACTGTATAGCCTTTCTTTCCCGAGCTTAAAGCCGCATGCGGCTCATGGGTATTGCACCATGGAGTACATCTGTCGATAAAAGCTTTGAACTGACCCGGAATATCCGCCCAATAAGAGGGCGATACGGATATTATAGCATCTGCCCATTCAAAAGCTTCGATAATTTTTTCTACATCATCATTCATAACACATTTTGCGGTACTATGGCAGGTCCTGCAGCCTTTACAAAAATTAAATTTATATCGTCAATACATATACCCTTGACTTCATATCGCTCCGTAAGACATTCTGAAATTATATTTACTATCTCCGCCGCAGCTCCGTTTTTTACCGGGCTGCAATTTATTACTAAGGCTCTCATTTTATCCTTTCTCCCAAAGCTTTCTGTTTTGACAAATACAAAACAAGCTCGTCATCGTTACGGCAGTCGCTATACGGCTCACATATCCTATCCTTATACCAAACGCCGCTTCCGTCAGGAATATATCCTCTTTTAATATACATTCTCTGCGCGCTCCCGTAACCGCTGTGCAGTCCCACTCCGAGATATATCACGTCCGAATAAGAAAATGCGATATTTTCCGCAATATCCATAAGCCTGCTGCCTATCCCTCTGCGCCTGTATTTTTCCAAAACGCTAAAATCCACTATCTCCGCATAGCCCATATCAGCAAACGCTCCGCTTTTTGCATTCGGGTAAATATTAATATACCCTGCAATATTACCGTTCCATTCGGCAATTAAATTTATTGATATTCCCTCGGCTTGATGCTTCAAGCGCATTTCATACTTGTCTATTGTCGAATCCCAACCCTGCGCTCTCTCTTCATTTGTAATGATCTCGGCGTCGCTTTGCCGAAGATCTCTTATCAATATTCCGTTTTCATTATAGTATACCATTTTTATACCTCATTAAATACAGATTTTTCCGGGTTGAAAAATCATATCAAAAAACCTATCTTTTTACATCAAAGTCCACTTTATCACTTTAGATGATATTGTC
The DNA here is from genome assembly GCA_947589205.1 of uncultured Ruminococcus sp. Lineage (GTDB taxonomy): Bacteria > Bacillota > Clostridia > Oscillospirales > Ruminococcaceae > YE71. The sequence continues at coordinate 2,527 of CANQCJ010000063.1, forward strand.
ATTCCTATGCGAAAATAAAAATTTTGCTCCGATAAAACTATCGCTCTTTTTGCGCCCCGTCCTGCCGCGATATTTACCGCTTCATATATGACCGCTTTGCCAAGTCCTTTTTTCCGATGTTCGGGAACTGTCGCTGCCGGCTCTATATAAGCAGTCTCGCCGCCGTCATACCACACTCCGCAGTGTGCCGCATATATGCCGTCTTTTTCTGCAAAAACCTTTATATACTCATCATCATTCAGTCGTCCTTGCGCCTTAGCGGTCTCCTTATCCGGCACTTCAAGCTCTCCATCGTTATCAAAGCCGCGCCATATCACCTGCCGCCACTTATATTCGTCAGGCTCATAGACCATTTTGAATCCGTCCGGCAGGATCACATTACGTTTTTTATCGTTAAGCGTCAGCTCTAAAACGCTTTCAAAATGCTGCCCCATAAATCCGCAGCTTTCAAGGATATCGCAAAGCTGTTTATCCGTTTCGTTTGCATGGATAATTGCTTCATTTCCGTCAACATCTATCACATATTCGATCATTTTTCTTAAAAGCTCTCGATCAGGTTCGGCGTGCAGGAGATACCACCTGTCGTCATAAGAAGTATCAAACAGCGCAAGACCTGTTAGCTTGCCGTTTTTGTCTTTAAAAAATGCCATACTTGAGATCTTTTCCCTGTCAAGATACGGAGAAGTCATCATCCAATCAAATCGTCCCCAATGAAAATGCTCATTGATCCCGTTATCGGCAAACGTTTTCAAAAAGCTATGAGCATCATTGTATTGACCTGCAAAATGTTCAGGCAAAAGCTTATAATTTTCTATTGTATACATAGTTGACCTCCTCAAATAAAAAACAATATCAAAATCTCAGCTTATCCTGCAAAACCGCACTTTGTAACCGCTTTTTTCGTTTATTTAAAAATCATCTCCCCCACCCGAAGGCAAGGGAGACCCTTTTTTAAATTAAAAAACAAAAATCAAAATTCAATTTTTCCGTATAATCCCGAACCGAGATTCATTTCGTCCTCCGGCTTGGGTTTTTTGTAATCCTTTTCAAAGCTCGTAGTTATATCGTAGTGCGGCTTTAACGGCTTTGATCTTCTGTCGTTTCTTCTGCCGCCGTTTCTGCCCTTTCCGCCGGAACGGTAGGGTCTCTTTTCGGTGGAGCTTATAATTACCTTGCGGTAAGGCTCTTCGCCGATAGACTTAGACGTAACGCCCTCGATCTCCGAGATCTTCGCGTGGATAATTCTTCTCTCATAGGGATTCATAGGCTCGAGCGCGCTCGTTCTGCCTGTTCTCTTGACGTTGGCTGCAAGCTTTTCCGCGAGCCTTTCAAGAGTTTCCTTTCTTCTCTGTCTGAAACCGTTACAGTCGATGGTTATTCTGAAATAACCTCTGTCCAGCTTGTTGCAGACGAGCGATGAAAGATACTGGAGCGAATCGAGCAGGTCTCCTCTTTTTCCGAGAAGCTCTTCAAGTCCGTCTCCTTTAAGCTCAACATTGATGCCCTCTTCGGTATCCTCGGCTTCGATGATCAGATCTTCAACGCCTATTTTTTCGAGAACTCTCCTCATATAATCGACGGCGATGTCTTTTTTTGTGGGCGGTTCATATGACGAGTCAACGACCGCTTCTCCCTTGATCTTTCCGAATATTCCTTTTTTCGGTTCCTCTACGATCTCAAACGTTATCAGACTTTCCTCTGCTCCGAATTCCTGCACCGCCATAGCCTTTGCTTCCTCGATAGTCGCGGCGGTAAAACGCTGTTTCATTTTTAACTCATTCCTTTCTTTACTCTTCCTTGTATTCATCGCCGTATTTTTCGGCGTAACGTTTTCTTGCTTCATTAAGTCTCTGACGGTTAAGTTCCTTTAACTGCGCCTTCGTCAGCCTGCTCTCGTCAAGCTCGTCGTCATCATCGTCGTCGTCCGCATAAACTCTCTTTTTTCCGCCGGAATTTTCCGCGACCGCGTTAGCCTGTTCGTTTCTTACCTCGAGAGCTCTTTCCATGAGAGAAGGACCTTTTTTCTTTCTCTTTTCCTTTTCCTTCTTCATGTCCTTTTCAACGAGCCTCTGAACTCTTGCGGGAGTGTAGATGAGGTTCAAGAAAACCGTCTGAACGAGCGCGAACGCCGATGAATATATCCAGTATATACCAAGTGCGCAGGGGAATTTAAAGCCTATCCAGAGCGAGAAAAGCGGCAGGAAAAACAGCGGCAGCAGCATAGCCATGCTCATTTTCATAGCCGGATTGTTTTTCTTTGCAAACAACTGCGAAATGACCATGCTTATTATCTGAATGATAAACGAAGCATAGGGGATATACTTTGTCGCGTCGTTTTTAGACGGTATCTTGCCAAGCTCAAGACCGAGCATGGTATAGTCAAAATCGCTTATCGCGCTTTGAACGTCCTGACTCAACACGCCGAGATATTTTCCGTCGGCTTTTGAATGAAAGTTAAAAAGCAGTACCTCCGGACCGTATCTTGTCTGCATCATGTTGCGGGTAAAGTTATCCTCGTTCATGATGAATTTATCCAGTCCTTCATAATCGGCAAAGCTGTTTAAAAGTCTCTGCTTTTCCTCATCGGTGAGCTTGTCCAAAGCTTTTGCGCTGTTAGGATATTTTTCCTCATCGGTGAGAAGCCTTTCAAGCTCTTCGGCGCGCTTGTCGGCGGCTGTTCCGCTAAGAAGCGTCTCTATATCGTTTTTATCGGTATCTACCTCACTGCTTATGACATAAGCGTTCTGCAAAAACGCGGAATCGCCGCTGATATTGGCGTCGTTCGCGTCGGTGATGTAGGTCAAGGGTCCGTAAACTACCGGTATCAGCGCATAGAGCAGTATGATAGGCACGAACATCGGCAGGCAGCTCGACATAGGATTGTAATTTGCCTTGGTGTAGACCTTCATCATTTCCTCGTTGAGCTTTTCCTGATTTTTTCCGTATTTCTTCTTCAGCTTTTCTATCTCAGGCTGAAGCATATTCATTCTCGTTGTATTCTTCTGCTGCTTTATGTAAAGAGGCAGCGTTATTATCCTTGTTATAAACGTAAAAATAAGAAGAGCAAGACCGTAATTCTTTACGAGCATATAGCAGCCCTTCATAAGCCAGCCGAATGGTTTGGCAATAAGTCCCATAATTTTATTTTATCCTTTCCCGACTTTCCTCGATTTAAAAAAATAATCCGCCGTCAGCTTATCGGGCACTCTGTCTATTCCTCCCGGACTCCACGGATTACAGCGAAGTATCCTCCATACGGCAAGCAATATACCCTTTATCGGACCGTGCTTTTTAAGCGCGTCGAGCGCGTAAGCCGAACAGGACGGATAGTATCTGCACCTTGCGCCGAACATCGGACTGATAAATTTTCTGTAAAAAATTATCGGCGCGCTGAGCAGCCATACAAATAAAGCTCTCATATATCCATCTTTTTTACAAGTCTTTTCTTAAAAAATTCCTCTATATCCGTACTTTTAAGACCGTTTATCGCAGGTCTTGCCGCAAAAACGATATCGTAGCCTATGGCGAACAGCGTTTCGTTACGCCTGTAAGCGGCTCTTATTATCCTTTTAGCTCTGTTGCGTTCCACCGCGCCGCCTATCTTTTTTGAAACGCTTATGCCTACTCTGTTAAAAGCTTCTCCGTTAGGCAGAAAATAAGCCGTCAGATATTTGCAGGCGCACCAGTCTCCCTTTTTAAAGCATCTGGAAAACGCCCTGCTGTCTTTTAAAACAACGGAAAAAAGCATAATGCACCTCTAACCGACAAAATCCTTCAAAAAAACGCTCAAAGCCCGGATAAAGAAGCACGACCGTATACAAGCCGATAAAGCTTAGTATAAGGTCGTGAAGCATACTTGTCAGCGCCGGACCTTATTTACTGCACGGCGCAAAATAACGATCAATAGGTAAGTCTTGCTCTTCCCTTAGCTCTTCTTCTTGCAAGAACCTTTCTTCCGTTCTTGGTAGACATTCTCTTCATAAACCCGTGTACCTTTTTTCTGGTAAGCTTTTTGGGCTGATAAGTTCTTTTCATGTTATTTCCCTCCCGGATAAAATTTCAAAAATACCTCTGCAATTTACTATTATACAATAAATATAACGCTCTTGTCAACCGTGTTTACAATTTTTTTACATTTAAAGCTTTTATTTTCTTGTGGCTACTTGAAATTTTTTTTGAAATATGTTATAATAGATATGTATTATTAAGGCAATAACGCACGGAGATTGTGCGTCAGATGCGCAGTCAGAAATTTCGTCAGATTGTACAGAGAACGACCGTATGAACGCTTAGGCGTTGATACCGAATACTGTCGTATTTCAAGGAGTCTCTGTGCGAGATGACGGAATTTATGCCGTCTGAATTTCATTCAGACCGCAGATTGGCGTACAAAGCCGAAAGCGGTCTTCGTTTGGTGTTGCCTTATAGAAAGGGAAAGGGGAAATATTACAATGCCGATGGAGTCATTCAGCGACGTATTCGACAGCGTATTGAAATATCTTTACGATATGCCTTCCGTCAGCGAGGTGGGGTATAAAAGATGGCTCGCTGTGCTTGAACCGTTCAAGTTTGAGAACAATACGGCGTTTTTGCTTGCCGAAAGCGAATTTACAAAAAAGACCACTCTCGATATTTACGAGACGAGTATAAAAGAAGCCTTTGAAAACGTTATGGGCTTCCCGGTCGAAATAAAGATACTCGTCAAGAGCAAGGAAGAGGAAAAGGCGGAAGAACCAAAGAACGAGACTAACGCCGAAGAGGGCAAGCTTACGTTTGAAAACTTTATAAAGGGCAAGTCAAACGAGCTTGCTTACGCCTGCTCTATCGCGGTAGCCAACAGAGCGGACGGCGGTACGGATTCCGCAAATATGTTCAATCCGCTTTTTATCTACGGCGATTCAGGTCTCGGAAAAACTCATCTAATGAAGGCTATAGAAGCGAGAGTAAGACAAAAGCATCCGGAGCTTCATCTGATATATACTACTACAGAAAATTTTACCAATGAATTTGTACTCGCTCTTTCCGAAAGAAGCACGACCGAATTTCACAATAAATACCGCAGCGCGGATTACCTGCTTATAGACGATATACAATTCATCATCAACAAGGACGCGGTTCAGGAGGAGTTTTTCCATACCTTCAATGATCTCTACAATGCGGGAAAGCAGATAGTGCTGACCTCAGACATCGCGCCGAGCAAGATATCAAAGCTTGAAAACCGCATACGTTCGCGCTTTATGCTGGGTATGCAGGTCGACATTCAGCCGCCCGATTTTGAGACGAGAATGGCTATCGTAAAATGCAAAGCGGAGCAGTTAGATCTACAGCTTTCCGACAATCTTGCAAGGCTTATAGCCGAGAAGATAAAGACGAATATCCGTCAGCTTGAGGGAACGATCAATAAGATAAAGGCTCTTACGATGTATACCAACGAATCGCCGTCGATATCTATGGCGCAGAGGGTCATCAAAGAGATCATGATAGAAAATCACCCGTCGGAGATAACCAACGAAAGGATAATAGCCGAGGTCGCGAACACATTCCATGTAACGCCGGAGGATATACTTTCTCAGAACCGCCGGGCGAATATATCTCTTGCAAGAAAGGTCACGATATATCTTATGAAAGAGATAAAAGGACTTACATACACCCAGATAGGCAACGAGCTTAACAAGAACCATTCCACCATGACGATACATTATCAGGACGTGGTGGAACGGATAAATTCAAACAGCGACTTTAAGGACACTATAGACGCTGTGATAAAAAATCTTAAAGAAACAAACTGAGGTTTTCAACTTTATTTTTAACATTCAACAGTAAAAGCTTCCACATTTTCAACACTGAAATTTCATGGAGCTTGTATCATGTTGAATGATGTGGAAATATGTTTGAAAGAGCTGCAATAAAATTTCCTTGAAAATAAACGTCAAAACGCATTTTTAGCTGTTTTCAACGCCTATAATAATACTAATAAAAATTATACTTATTTATTTTTTTAAATACAAAGGGCGGTAAGCTTAATAAATAAAGAGACGAGAGAAAAGGTTTAAAAATGCGGTCCGATAAAAAATGGAGAGTGAAAAGATATGAGATTTATCTGCGATCAGAAAACGCTTTCTGATGCGGTGGCAAACGTTTCAAAGGCTGTCGCCGACAGATCGGCTTATCAGATACTTGAAGGAATAAAATTCGTGCTCAGAGAAAATATTCTCGAGCTTACCGGATACGATCTTCAATTAGGAATAAGGACCTGCGTTTCGGCGCGTTCCTCCGACAGCGGCAGCTTTGTTGCCAATACCCGCATTTTCGGCGAGATGATAAGAAAAATGCCTTCGGGCGAGCTTACGATAGACGTAAACGAAAAAAATGTGATAACCATAGAAAACGGCGTGACCTCGTATAATCTGAACGCATTCGACGCGGACGATTATCCGGAGCTTCCGGAGAAAAATCCTAACAACGAGATAAGGATCTCGCAGACCGCGCTCAAAAGCATGATAGTGCAGACGAAATTCGCCGCTTCTCAGATTGACAATAAGCCGATACTTAAGGGCGAGCTGTTTGAGATAGAAAACAATATGCTGACCGTTGCCGCTATAGACGGATTCAGGCTTGCCGTCAGGAGCGAGCCGGTTTCCTATGACAAAAGCGTAAAATTCGTCGTGCCGGCAAAGAACCTCGAAGAAATATCAAAGCTGCTGAGCGACGACGAGACCGAGAGCTGTTCTATGTTTTTGTCGGACAAGCATATTATTTTTGAGATAGGCGGATATCTTGTAAATTCAAGGCTGCTCGAGGGAGAATTTCACCCGTACAAGAGCGCGATACCCGACAAATGCTCGACGGAGGTCATCGTTGAAAAATCAAAGCTTATAGATTCGCTCGAACGCTGTATGCTGCTTATAAATGAAAAAAATCCCAGCCCTGTGCGCTGTACCTTCGGCGAAAGCATGATAAAGCTCAAATGCTCGACGGATTCTCTCGGAAAGGTCTACGATGAGATAGACTGTCAGATGAGCGGAACGGGCGTTGAGATAGGCTTTAAATGCAGATATTTCCTCGATCCGCTCAAAGTAATAAGCGATGAAAAAATAAAGCTTCAGCTCAACGGAAGCCTTCACCCGATGAAGCTGCTTCCGGTCGAGGGGAACGGATATATTTATCTTGTTCTCCCGGTGAGACTTTCAAAGGAGTAATATCTTGAAGGAAGAAAAAATAGCAATAAACACCGAGTTCATAAGGCTCGATTCGCTGCTTAAATTCGCGGGGCTTACCGAGACCGGCGGCAATGCAAAGCTTATAATAGCAGAGGAAAGAATAAAGGTCAACGGAGAAATATGCTCTCAGCGAGGAAAAAAGCTTAGAATCGGCGATACCGTTGAAATAGACGAGTTAAGCTTAAAGCTCGTTATATGCAGTGAAGATAAATGATAATAACTTCTTTTCGCGCCGACGGCTTCAGAAATCTTAAAAATATAAATATCTCTCTTCACCCGAGGCTGAATATACTTTGCGGAAAAAACGCTCAGGGAAAAACGAATATTTTGGAAGCCGTCTGGCTTTGCAGCGGAGAAAAGAGCTTTCGCGGGGCGAGAGAAAAGGAGCTTTGCGGCGTTGACAGAGATATGTATTCGATAGGTCTCGATTTTAAGGACAGACGCAGAGGTCAGTCTATCGAGATAAGCTCGAGCGGCGGAGAGATAAAAAACCGCAGGGTCTCGCTAAACGGCGTAACGCTAAAGAACCCGGCCGCGCTTTTCGGAGAGCTTCAATGCGTCGTCTTTACGCCGGAGGATCTCGGACTTTCAAAGGGTCCGCCTGATAACCGCAGGAGATTTGCCGATCTGTCGATATCTCAGTTAAAAGGCTCTTACCGCGCAGTTACGGAAAAATACCGCAGACTGAACGAACAGCGGAGCTTTCAGCTAAAGGCCGCGGCATTGGGAAAAAGCGATCCCGCGCTTCTCGATGTGTGGGATATACAGCTTTCACAAATGGGCGCGTATATCACTATGCTAAGATATAATTACTGCAAAAAGCTCTCGTATGTTTCTTCATTTCTTTACCGAGAGATATCGGGCGGAGCGGAGGAGCTTACGATAAAATACGATTCTACGGTATTTGAAAGCTTAGAGGGCAGGAACGATTACAAGGGAGACCTTGCGGCGGAATATCTTGAAA